>DNBN01000113.1:6043-9348 GCA_003491845.1 Porticoccaceae bacterium
TCGATATCGCCATAGTCATCCTCTGCATCATAATCATCCTCTAGGAATGCATCTAGACTATCATCAGTAAGGTCAAATATAGGTGCTTGAATAATAATATCTAAAGGAGTTGTTCCTCCCAGTGCGGTATCAATAATCTGCATACCCTGATAAATTTCAGTGTCTGAGCGAAAGTAGTCAATAAATCGATTTTCTACTTCGAGTTTATTAATACCATAAACCGATAATGCAGAAAGTCCGGCAGCGATTAGAAGCACTGCGGTTCCGTAATGTTCGGTAAACCAAGCAAATTTACCAGTTATTGCTGAGGAGTTGTCTTTTCCAGCATTATGTGAATTTTTGCCAAAAATAAGCATACCTGCGGGGATCACAATAAATGCTATAAGTAGTGCTAATGAGATACCAATGGTCATCATCCAGCCAAAGTCGATAACCGGTCGAATATTACTAACAACCAAAGAGGCAAAGGCAACAATAGTTGTAAGAACGGTATAAAAGCATGGTTTTGCCATTGATCTTACAGTTTCGCTGACCAGTTGATACTGATCTTGCTCTGGATGCGCACTTTGTAGTTCACGATACCGCACGATTAAATGAATAGTAAGCGCTAGGGTTATTATCAATAGTAACAACACAAAGTTCGAGGATATCACCGTTAATCGCCAGTCTATCCAGCTTAGATAGCCCAAAATAGTTACTAAGCAGAGCGCGCAGGTGGCTAGTGGAAGAATAACGTAGCGTAGTTGCCGGAAAATTAGTGTCAGTGTGATGATAATGAAGAATAAAATTCCGGTGCCAAAAATTAGCAAGTCACTTTTTATAAAATCGACCATATCTGCGGTGATCATATCTGGGCCACCTAGGTATATAGTTGCCCCATATCTGTAGTTTTCGATCAGTGTACGTATTTGAGCAACTCGCTGATAATCTATTTCAGCTTTTGCAGTACGGTAGTTTAAAAACTCCAGACTAACTTCATCTAGAGTTTGTTGTTGAACCGCAGTCAGTCCTTCTGTATCTCTTAATAAGCGCAAATCATCGCGTTCTGTGACGAGTTGTAAATAGGTTTCATCTAATGTCAGAGTCGCCAGCATGCCTGTAGTTTTTCCATCAGCACTAAGAATCACGTCTTTGTAAATTGGACTGTTGAGAAATTCCTGTTTTACCAAGCTTTTATCAACATCTTCAGAAAGTAAGGTTTTTAACTCCTTGGTGAGTTCAGTAATCTCAATCTTTGGACTGTAGAGGAGAGGAACATCGAGCATGGATAAAACACTTTGTATACCTTGGATCTTCATTAAATCTTCACGCAGAGACCCAAGGATACTGAGGTTATCTTGATCAAATAAGTCGCCTTTTTTTGGAGAAAAAGTCACGATAAGAAAGTTATCACTACCATAGCGCTTAGTAATTTCTCGGGAGAAATTTAAATCATCATCTCGCTCAAGGGTAAGTGAGTCAGCTGAGGCATCGAGCTTAAAATTAGGTAATCCCATGGCCATGAGAACAGCGACAAGGCAAACGGATAAAATAGCTTTCCATGGATTTTGTAAAATGGCCCTGTTATAAAGTCTAAATAACGAAGATTGCATACCTAAATTCGATCCTGAAGTTAAAAAAATCTCCACGCCATTATGCGGCTTTGTTGCTACAAATTATAGCTAGGTTGCGTCATGTGATGTATCTTATTGTATATTTTATCTAGGTTCGCATAATCTACTTAACCTGCCGGCACCGTAATGACGTAAATTACTGTAAAGTTGGCTCATATTTTGGTTTCATGAGTACCATTAAATGAGCGACAACATAAGCTTACATAACAATAATAAATAAGAGGAGGAATTTGCCATGGACAGATCCAAGAGTATTCTTGGTATTTTGATGTCGCTGGTAATAGCGAGTTTAATCTTACTAGCGGGAAGTTTCGAGAGTATCACTTGGAGTGGATGGCCGCTGTTCGTTATGTGCGGTGCTATTGGGTTTATTCTTCATTGGATTGTTTTCGTCCCTTCGTATCTGTTTCAAACTGAGCACTATTTCGATCTAACCGGCTCCCTTTCCTACATTGCCACCGTTGTTGCTGCAGTGCTATTAAACCCTTCTTTTGATATCAGGGATTTGATTATCTGCGCTATGATTATAATTTGGGCTGGGCGTTTAGGGTCTTTTTTGTTTTTTCGAATAAAGAAAGATGGTCAAGATTCTCGGTTTGTTGTGATGAAGACAAAATTCACCTGGTTTTTGATGACATGGACAATCGGGGGACTCTGGGTTTTGGTGACTATGGCCGCTGGTCTTGCAGCTCTCACATCCAACACCACTGTGGAGTTAGGATTAATGGGCTATGTGGGTATTGCTCTTTGGCTCTTTGGATTTGTTGTAGAAGTCACTGCTGATCGACAAAAAACCCGGTTTAAAAATGATCCTCAGAACAAAGGACGCTTTATCACTACCGGTATCTGGTCCTGGTCTCAGCATCCAAATTATTTTGGTGAAATAACACTTTGGTTCGGTTTAACCTTGTTAGCTCTACCGGTCTTATCAGGATTCCAGTTAGTGACCCTAGTATCGCCCCTATTTGTGTTTTTATTACTTACTCGGGTTAGCGGTATTCCTCTTTTGGATCGAGCAGCGAAGAAAAAATGGGGTGAAGATCCTAACTATTTGGCATACGTCAGCGGTACTTCAAAGTTGATGCTGTCTCCTCCACGTCAGAAAGTATAAGGCTATGTTTTACGCCATAGTGGTGATCAATTAATGAAGACGTTGGATATGATGCAGGGCGTAATTCTTGATTTTGATAGTGTTGGCCCCGCAGACTTAGATTTGTCAAAGCTCTATGAACTACCTGTCAACTGGACGATTTATTCCCACTGCCTACCCTCTGAGGTTACACAGCGAATTGCCGATGCTGATATTGTGTTGATCAATAAGGCGCCAATATTAGCACCTCAAATTAAGGCAGCAACACGATTAAAATTCATTTCTATATTTGCTACTGGCACCAATATTATTGATCTAGACGCTGCAAGAGCCAACAAGATTGTTGTTAGTAATGCGGTAAAGTATGGAACCGGTTCAGTTGTTCAGCATGTATGGTCGCTTATTTTAGCGTTGACAACCAATCTTGACGGCTATCGCCAAGCCGCCATGGATGGCCGCTGGGAAGACAGTGAGTTCTTTTGTTTCATGGATTTTTCAGTGCGTGAACTGCAAGGAAAGATACTTGGTATTGTGGGTGCTGGAGAGCTTGGGTGCGGTGTTGCAAAAATAGCTGAAGCCTTTGGTATGGAGGTTATTTTTGC
>DNBN01000113.1:9687-9998 GCA_003491845.1 Porticoccaceae bacterium
ATGCCCTTGAATAGTCTTCTTAGTAAGGCTGATATTGTAAGTTTACATTGCCCATTGACTGAGACAACGAAAAATTTAATTGGTGAAAAAGAATTAGGCTTAATGCCAAGTACATCACTATTGATTAATACCTCACGAGGCGCTCTTATTGATGAGCCGGCACTTCGACAGGCATTAATAGAAGAGCGCATTGCTGGTGCCGCGCTAGATGTACTAAGTGTAGAGCCTCCTGTGGATGGCAATGTTTTACTCAACGAATCGATCCCTAATCTAATTATTACGCCACATGTCGCATGGATAGCACAAGAAGC
>DNBN01000113.1:10278-10713 GCA_003491845.1 Porticoccaceae bacterium
TGCGTGGATAGCACAAGAAGCCCGACAGCGGCTGATTGACCAGGTTGCAGGCAATGTGGAGGCGTTTTTGCAGGGAAAGCCCCAAAACCAGGTTATTTAAATCTGTGCTAATCATCCTTCAAATGGATTATTTATTTTCTTTGGTACCATGATATTTTTCAATGTTACATAGTGTGGTAGCCCGTTTTTGTAAGGAGGATGATCTTCTCCCGCAATGAGTGGTTCTAAATAAGTTCGCGCCTTTTTGGTAATGCCAAAGCCGTCTTTAGTAATAAAGGAGCGGGGCATTTTCTTTTCCATGTTCGCAACTTTAGCCAAAGGCACTTCACCAAGTGACCAACTGTAGTTGTCTCCTGCGCTTCGTTCTATAGACACCATGACCGAGCTTTTTCCTTGCATGGCAAGTTCCACAGCTCTTCTACCCACTGCATAGGC
>DNBN01000113.1:11068-11250 GCA_003491845.1 Porticoccaceae bacterium
CCTAGTTGTTGATGACCAAAGGCATCTTTATTTATAGAGCCAGAAATGTGGGCGCCATCACTGTACTGGACACCCTCGGAAGCGACAATAACGCAGTAGCCTTTTGCCGCGATAGTTTCTTCGACTTTGCTGATAAAAGTTTCACGGGAAAAAGCAATTTCAGGAAATAAAATAATATGCGG
>DNBN01000113.1:11485-12268 GCA_003491845.1 Porticoccaceae bacterium
TCAGGAAATAAAATAATATGCGGCGGATCACCAGCTTTTTCAGCGGCCAGCCCTCCTGCTGCGGCTATCCAGCCGGCGTGACGACCCATGACCTCAAGGATAAAAACCTTAGTAGAGGTGGCACACATTGATTGGGTATCCAGACTAGCCTCTCTTGTTGAGGTAGCAACATATTTTGCTACAGAACCAAACCCTGGACTACAGTCTGTAAGTGGTAGATCGTTGTCAATAGTCTTTGGAATATGTATTGCTTGAATGGGATAACCGAGCTTTTCAGAAATTTGTGATACTTTAAGGCAGGTATCTGCTGAGTCGCCGCCGCCATTGTAGAAAAAGTAGCCGATATTATGGGCTTTAAATACTTCAATTAATCGGTCGTATTCAGCCGGGCTATCTTCATAGTTTTTCATTTTGTAACGGCAGGATCCAAACGCCCCTCCAGGGGTGTGTTTTAATGCTGCGATGGCCGATGTAGATTCTTTGCTGGTGTCTACAAGTTCTTCTTGGAGTGCCCCTATGATGCCATTTAGTCCAGCATAGAGTTTCCCGAAAGTATCTTTGTTTTCCCTGACAGCCTCTATGACACCTGAGGCTGAGGCATTGATGACGGAGGTTACACCGCCTGACTGTGCGTAAAAAGCGTTTCTGTTTTTAGTCATATGGCTGTGCTCTGATTGTCCTGATTCAGTAAGTCTATATTTTAGTCCTTAGACGCCAAAGGTGAAAGGCAAAACTCGTTCGTTTTGGGTTATAGTAGAAATTCTCAGAGTATTTATTCAATCG
>DNBN01000200.1:0-3786 GCA_003491845.1 Porticoccaceae bacterium
ATGCCACCGATGAATCAAATTGTGGTGCAAAAGTTTTTGTTGCCGCCGGATCGGCGCGATGAAACTGCACTGCGACAGGCAGAAAACCTGTTGGGCAAATCATTGCTGCCGGTGAATCAGGCATTGGAGGGTAAAGATTATCTCATTGGCAATTTCAGTGCTGCTGATATTATGCTCGGTCACGCCTGCTTCATGGCCAACCGCAATGGTTGCGTGCATGATGAGATGACTCACCTAAAAGCCTATATTAATAACATTGAGTCTCGACCCGCGTTTCAAAAGGCCATTACTATGAGTTAATGTAGTTTTTGTCCGATTAGGAGTAATCAATTTCCTGTGTGTTTTTGTTGTTTTTGGATTGGCAAATATTAATTAATCTGCTTCGCTCAAAGAAAATCGCGCGCCGAAAAAACCATTGGCGCGTTTTCTAACTTGGTTAACTCGTCGGCACTCAGTCCTTTGCACAATCCGACCACCTTGACGTCAGTGTTTTTGACCAAAGAGTGGATTAATCCCAAGCTACCAAAGTCAGTGAGCTGGCGTCTAATTGGACAATGTTCTTCCATCCAAAATAGGCCTGCTCGCAATTTCTCCCGAGCTAATAAACTCTACAGCAAGATATGCAGTTTGTGTTCATAGCCAGGTTTTAAAAAGATGCTATCAAAGCCTAAAAATTCGAGGTTTATTGGATCAATAAGGGTTTTTAAAAATGGTATTTTAGGAATTATTTTTAGTAAAAAGTTTCTCCAGCGTCCGTTCATATGGGTAATGGCCCATTGCCCCCTGTGGTACTGGCAACCAGCCACTACCTCACATTTTCGCGAATGACATAGTAGTTATTATTAGCAAAAAGGCCATCGAAGTTAATCAATCCATGTTGGCTGTAGAGTTGTTTAAGTAACCGCAGTATGTTGTCTTGATCCACTGAGTCGGTGAGATGGTATATTTTCCGACTTATCTTGGGGGCCACTCGACTAAACCCAAGGCTTTTGATGGTTCCCAAGGGTTTAAAATTCATACTCTGGGCAATGTGATGCATGACCTTGTTGTGCTTTTCAATACACCCATAAAAAATAGTTTTACTTTTTGTATCCGCGAGCAGTATCCGAATTAACTTGGCGCTTAGCTGCTTTACAATACCCGTGCCCCGAACACTCTCTGCAGCAGCGAAGTAACGAAAGTACGCCGATTTGTACCGTTGGCCATCTACGCCGATATGAGAGCGAGTGCTGACCATTGAGGCGATCATCATGTCGTTTTTGTCGAGTGCTATTATTTTCGGATTGAGAAGTAGTGACCAATCTCGACGGATATCTTTATGGCGATACAAAACTCCCTGGCTACCTCATAAAACCGTGTCTAAGAAGTGAGCAAGGCTCTGTGAATGTCCACTGGCAACGGTAATTGAGAAAACCCCATCATCATATACTTTGTGCTTTTGGAGCATATTTATTTTTGTTATTTTACACTTGTGAATTTGATGTTCGCTGTGGGTTATAGATCAGTATACTGTTTTGACTATGTTGCAGTGTCTTGCAGAATCATATCTGCGGCCTTCTCAGCGATCATAATGGTGGCTGCGTTGGTGTTGCCGCCAATCAACGTTGGCATAATTGATGCGTCAACCACTCTTAGTCGGCGTGTTTTGTGAACTCGCAGTCGCTCATCTACCACCGCTTCACTGTCACTGCCCATTTTACACGTCCCCACTGGGTGGTAGACAGTGTCCGCGGACTCTCTTATGGCCTGCTCAATGTCACGATCATTATTGATATCAACAGGGCGCTTACAGTTGTCTTTAGTGTATTTTTGTAACGGTTCAGTATTCAGAATCGCCATCATCTTTTTGTAGCCTTGAACCATTGTTTTTATATCCTCAGGATGACTCAAAAACTGGGGGTCTATCAGCGGATCGTCTTCGGGGTCTGCCGATTTTAATGTCACTGTTCCGGTAGATTTTGGTCGCAGCAAACACACATGACAACTTAGCCCATGTCCCCATAGTTGTGTTCGCCCGTGATCAACCACCATGGCAGGTGCAAAATGCAGCTGCACATCGGGTGCTTCCAACTCATCTCTCGTTTTTATGAAGCCGCCGGCCTCAGCGATGGTAGAAGTGAATAAACCAGTCTTTTTGAATAAGTACTTTATCAACTCGACTGGATACTTATAAAAAATGGATCGCAAAGACAGACCTATTAATTCCAGCGAGTTGTATTGGTGGACTGATAAGTAATCGATATGATCTTGCAGATTTTTACCTACGCCAGCTAGCTCTACTAAATGGTCAATACCGTGTTTAGCAATCTCTGCTTTGGGTCCCACCCCGGATCTCAAAAGAATTTGCGGTGAGCCAAAAGCGCCAGCAGAGAGAATAACCTCCTTGTTACTGGTTAGATTGACGGCCTTTTGTTCTTTGGTAGTGCATTGCACACCAACGGCGGTATCATTGTCGAATAGCACCTTGTTAACTTGGGTGTCGGTCATCACTGTTAAGTTGGGTCGATCCATTGCCGGTACCAAATACGCCTTGGCAGCGCTGCAACGTTTACCGTCTTTTTGTGTAGTTTGATAGTAGCCGATACCTTCTTGTTCGGCACCATTGAAATCGTCGTTATAGGAGTAAACCTTAGCGCCGGCTTTAACAAAGGCGTCAGTAGGTTTATTACTGTGTCTGATTTCGCACACATTCAGTGGACCATTTTGGCCGTGAAACTCATTGTTAATTACTTCGTTGTGCTCAGCTTTGTTGAAGTAGGGCAGTACCTCATTATATGACCAACCGAAATTACCCAATGCCGACCAATGATCATAATCCCAGCGATGACCCCTGACATAGAGCATGGCGTTAATTGAACTCGATCCACCTAAAGTTTTCCCCCTTGGCTGAAAGCCTCTGCGGTGCTCTGTGACATCCGTATGAACTTTGTGAACACCGCCAGCGGAATCAACCATGGCAGTAGCGGGGGATTCAACAGGTACTTTATCGAAACCTCTTTGTGGTTCGGTTTCGTAATTCCAGCTGAGGTTAGTTTTGTCTCCAAAAAAGGCGAAACCAATGGGCACATGAATACGTGGATCAGTATCTCTAGAGCCTGCCTCAATAAGACAAATCTCGATATCAGGATTAGCACTCAGTCGATTTGCTAGCACGCAACCAGCTGAGCCTGCTCCAAGAATAATAACGTCAAAGTTGGTTTTCATTGCGCGCCCTCTCTCTCTCACAGATTTTAGTTATCGTAAACTACGAATAATAACTATTCTATTTGTTTCGCTACCACCTATGATGCCATAAAAAAGGTATCGGAGTCGCTAAACTCAGGTCCTGGCCTACTAGATGACTCGCGGTTTTGACCCAGACAGATGGGCTGGCGCCACTAAATTATATATACGTTTCGCTTCGACTTCTGCTCCTTTATCCAAGGAAGCTATGACAAGCTTTACAAACTAAATACTCAAATCCATCAGATTGTAATTTTTCAGTGAAGCAAAAATAGCATCATTCCACCGAGGTTGCTCGTCAGTTTCCCTGTCTGGCGCGTATCCATAGGCGGTTTCCTCGGGGAAACGCTGCTTTCGCGCTTCTATAGCCATACCGATGAGGCGAGAGCGGTTTTTAATAAAGTCATTGTCAAAGGTGACAGCTTCTGCGTGAATACCGGCACCGTGCACATTCAGCACAGCGGATCGTCGGTGAAAGCCAAAGTTGACCGTTACGCGAGTTTCAAAGCCGGTGTTGGCAAAAGAGCCATGCACCAGCTGGCGGTTATTAATCACCACATCGCC
>DNBN01000200.1:4046-7253 GCA_003491845.1 Porticoccaceae bacterium
GGGTTGCAGATGATCGGTACTGCATCAGGCAGGCGCTCGCTGCCAGCTTCTTCAACCAAATTGACAATATCGACCCGGCCCTGTTTGTGCGTTCCAGGAAGCACCCAAACACCATTAACTGCGGTGCTGCCATAAACTTGGCCCATGAAATTAAAGCCGTGGATGTCCTCATCAAAATCAGGGTTTTCCCAGTGAGTATCGCCATCTTGATGCCAAGATACCGCCGCGCCTAAACCGGCATCTTTGATAAACAGACCCTCGTGAAAAGGAACAAAGTCTGGGCCGTTCACCGCCTCTGCCATCTTCAATAAACCGGGGTGCGCATAGGTGACAACGCAGGCTTTGGAGAACTGCAATGAGCCACCTAAATAAACCGGTGTTGCCTGAGGAGCGTCGGAATCTGGTTTTGGTTCAAACAATTTAACCTGGTGCCGGCCATTGGCCATTGCAGTGCCACCCAAGGGGTCAGACAGCGGTTTAGCCCACTGTAGCGTAAAGCCGGTAGTGTCAGCGCCCAGAGCAGGGCGACCCTTAGCATCAGTGGCGGCACCCATCTCGGTGGGAAAATTATCGCGCATGGTCTCAAGGTCACTTCTAAGATCGGCCACCTCATCTTCACGCAATACATGTTCAAAAATATAAAACCCGTAGGTCGAGTAGCTCTCAAGAATATCTGGATGTATATCGCCGCTGTCGGTAAATCGCAGTGGACCGCGATTAGGTAGCTCAAGTGCCTTTTTTTGTCCTTCAATAAGGTATTGTTTCACCGCGTCGGCATCATCACCATAGTAGGCTGCGCAGGCTTCAATAGATCGAGATATATCTTGCATGGAATTCTTACCTCTCTTGTATAGACGTTATTATTCTGCCGACTTTCTTTTGAAGCATATGAGGCTGGCAAGTCGGCGGGTGGTTGTATTTCGCAGTACTTAGTATATGGCGAATAAAGTATGGGTTCAAACAAAAATCCACAGATTTTCTGTGGTTTTGCTAGGGTCTTAACTTAGCTGTTACCTCAAGTATTAACGAGTGTCAACAGAATTGCGGCCAAGTTTGCTCAGATTGGCATTGTGCGTTTCGCGACTGACGTTATATTTTGAAATAAACACAATCATTAACATCCACACAGCCACCACCGTCGGCACATAGTATGCGCCAAGACGGAATAGTGCATCGCTTGGTACCTCTCCAGGCGCAGCCCCGGCCGGGAATTGCGCCATGGTGAGAATGGTGGTGGCCATGAGTACACCAAAGCCCTGGACAAACTTCTTAATGAACGTCATAGAGGCGAAGAAAATCCCCTCGGAGCGACGACCGGTTTGCACTTCGCTATCCTCTACCAAATCGGCGATCATCGACGTGGTAATGGTTTGGTAGCTAATAATCAAACTGACATCCACCACAGTTATGATAAGCATTAGTGGGAATAACTGCGGATCACCGTTTTCTGGCATGACACCAAGAAGCCTCAGCAGAACCGTTATGGGCATTATGGTAAATGCAAGCAGACCAATAATAATAGCTGCATGTTTTTTGCCCAATCGATGGGAGATGGTTGGAGAGATAAGTAGGGCAATTAGGGCTGAAATAATAATTGATGCGTTTAATTGCCCCACTTGTATAGTCGAAAACCCCCAAAAAAATGAGTTGATGTACGTGAACAGTCCTGCGGCGATACCGGTACCAATAGCGCCCATCAGCGCGGCAGAGAACAGGGCAATGAATGATCGGTTGCGCAATGTCTCAAAAATCTCTCGATATATACGTTGGATAGATAGAGTGGCTCTCGATGGCGGTGGGTTCATATACGGTATGAGATTATGAGTTCCGATGCTCGAGGTGAGTATGGCGATAAAAATCACAACAGCCGCGGTTAAACCCATTTCGCCAAAGCCAGCAATGTTAAACAGACCGTTGGCAATGGTCTCGGTAGGTACCAATAAGAAGGTGAATGCATAAAAGCCCATGCCAACGCCCGCCACCCAACCGAAAAAGAAGCGGTAACTGAGAATGCTGGTGCGCTCGTCATAGTCTTCGGTCATTTCAGCAATCAGCGCCGAATTGGGGATTTCAAACAGAGTAATCAGCGTACGGACACCAATGGCCATTACTAGAATAAAGGGAAAAAGCTCGTTGCCAGACAAACTTGCTGGGGGATTCCAAATAAAATAATAGGCCACTGATACTGGAATCACCGCTGCATACATAAAGGGGTGGCGGCGACCCCAGCGGCTGTGCGTGTTATCCGATAAATAGCCAATAATTGGGTCGCTGAGGGAATCAACAATTAGGGCGATTAACAGCGCCAAGCCCACCAAGTGTGCATCTACGCCAAGGATTTGACTGTAAAATATAAGGAAAAAGTAGTCGAAGCCATTGGTCACAGTACCAAAGGACACTGCGCCAAAGCCGTAGGCGAGCTTATTGCGAAATGAGACTTTTTTGATGCTCATATTATTATCAACGTATTTACTCTAGCTACATATTGTGTGATTACACCTTTTGCTAACCACTGTACCTCAACTGGTTGTTAGTTATGCAACTAAGAACGGGAAATAGTCTACTTTAGACTGCACCCTATCACTGAGGTATGCTTGAATTGTCTTTTACTGATCATTCCTGTGGCTGTATTTTGAAATTAAAGGGGTGAAGCTATGGTTACCCGAAAAATATCCATCTTTTTGACTGTGCTTGCTTACTCTCCAGTTTTTTCCTCTGGTCTGCCTTAAACTCTTGATGCAGATATCAGTGCCATTAGATTCAAGGTGATTCAGTGGTGTTGTCACTTTCATCGGCATCCAGAGTTGAGTAACCGTGAGTTTAAAACCGCGGGAAAAATCGTCGCTCACTTAGAGTAGTAAGGGTTGGAGGTGCAAACTGGCGTGGCTAAAACCGGTATTGTGGCTTTTCTCAAAGGTCAGCGAGAGGGTAAGGTGTTAGTACTGCGCGCAGATATGGATGCACTGCCGGTGTTGGAGCGCAACGACATACCCTTTAAATCGGTGGCTAAAGGCGAATATCGCAGTGCGAAGGTGCCGGTGATGCGCGCCTGCGGTCATGATACCCATGTGGCGATTTTGATGGGTGTGGCGGAGATGTTGGCTAAAAATAACGACTTCCCGCGCACGGTGAAGTTTATCGTCCAGCCCGCAGAGGAGGGATCGCCACTGGGTGAAGAGGGTGGTGCTGAATTAATGATCAAGGAGA
>DNBN01000200.1:7607-11581 GCA_003491845.1 Porticoccaceae bacterium
CAAGCCGGGTGGCATTATGGCTGCAGCCCAAGCATTTGAAATCAACGTGCAGGGTAAACACACCCACGGCTCTCGCCCGTGGGCTGGTGTGGATCCGATTATGGCATCGGTGAAGATTATTGACGGCTTGCAAACCATTGTCTCTCGGGAGGTGCCGCTTACCGAAGAGGCAGCAGTATTATCTATTGGTAAAATAAGCTCTGGCGTGTGTTCAAATATTATTCCCGAAAGTGCTCAGATAATCGGCACGCTGCGAACTTTGGACAAGGGCATGAAAGCGGATATCAATCAGCGCATGGAGGAAATGGTTCCCACCATCGCCAAAGCCTATCGTGCCACTGCTCATATCGATATTGACAAGGGCTATCCCATCACCTACAACGATCCCGCGCTGACATCGCAAATGTTGCCCTCGCTGCAACAGGCGGCAGGTGAAGAGAGAGTGGTACAAATAAAGGCGGTGACCGGGGCAGAGGACTTCTCGTTTTTTGCTGAAGAGGTGCCTGGTTTATACTTCTTTTTAGGTGGTAAAACACCGGGAAACGAGCAACCTTTCCCGCACCATACGCCGGATTTTTTTATTGATGAAGATGGTTTGTTGCTAGGGGTAAAAACTTTTGTGCAACTCACTTACGACTATTTGGGCGCCTGATAAACCGATAAACCCCGCTCTGTATAAAAAAGGGCGGGGTTTTCTCGTATTCCACTCGTTTACACTACTCTGTTTTAGTTCAAAACTATGTTCTCGTCTAAAAACAAGCTCTAGTCTAAAAACATCTTTTAATCTAGCAGCAGTGGCGCCAACATTTTGCGGTGGTGCTGAGGGTCACCATATTGATGCTGAGCCCACTGGGCGCGGCGAATGTACAGCATAGCGTCGCAGTCATAGGTAAAGCCCATGCCGCCGTGGAACTGTACCGCGCGATCACCGGCAAAAGACAGTGCCTCAGCGGCCTGTGCCTTGGCCATGCGGCAGGCGATTTCAGTATCTTTATCCAGAGCACCATCATTTATTAACGTTGCGGCATGATAAATAAAGCTACGTGCGGAGTCCATTTGAATAAGCATGTCTACGGTGGGGTGTTTTAGAGACTGGTAGGAGCCAATTAAGCGCCCAAATTGCTTGCGCGTGGTCAGGTAGTCAACCACGGTATTCAATGCTGCCGCTGCACAGCCGGTTGCCTCCGCGGCAATCAAAAGTGCGCCAATCAATCGGACATCAATTAACGTATTGGTGCTGTTTGGCAGTATTGCATCATCTGTAATGATAACGTCACTAAAATCGATATTGGCCGCTCGTTTAGTTTCATCAACCAATGTTTTGATTTTAACTGCACCCTCAGCCAATTGATTTGCTTCGACTCTGACCAATACAGGCGTGCCGTTGAAATCAGCTAAGACTAAAAAGAAATCGGCAACAGTAGCATCATTAACCAATAATTTTTTACCGTTAAGTATCAAACCATCATTAGTTTGAGTCAGTGTGCAGCTAGTAGTTACTGCACCCCAGTCTTCGTTATCTAGCAGCGCCAAACTACCAATACAACCCTTTGCCATGGCCGGTAACCACTCTGCCTGTTGCGTCTTACTGCCGCCTCTCAGAATGGCTTGTGCAACAATTGTTGCAGAGATAAATGGAGTGCAAAGCATGTATTTACCCATACTTTCTACCAAGGGCACGGTGGCACCGATGCCCATTTGAAAACCACCGAAGTGCTCAGGTAAAGCCAGTCCAGTCCAGCCCAACGCAATCATATCTTTCCAGATGTCGGGATTAAAACCAGTATCAGAGGATAATAAGGCTCGCACTGCAGTATTGTCCGATTTATCGCGACAGAAGTCTTTCGCTGCGTCTAATATCATCGCTTGTTCATCACTAAAGGCGATGGAGAGATTTGCCGTTCTTGTCATTTTTATTCCCTCTAATCTTTCGGTAGACCAAGTACATGTTCGCCAATAATATTGGCCTGAATTTGGCTGGTGCCACCACCGATAGTGGTGGAAAAATTATTCATGTAAGCACGTTGCCAAAAACCACCTTCTACAGCATCTTCATCGCCAACATAGAGTGCACTAGACGCACCTTGTAAGCTGAGGGAATATTGCCGCATTCTACGGAAAAACTCTGTACCTCTTAACTTAGACGACAACGCCAGAGAGTTTGGGTAGTCAGCACAAAGCGCTGGTATTTTCATGCGCGGTTCTGCCAAATATAGTGCTTGCTCTTCAATTAGAAATTTGACTAAGTTGTCACGAGTCACTGGATCTTGCATAAGTGGCTGGCCATCGCGTTCTACATCTTGTGCAATGCGCAGTAGGTCGTTCATAACGGTAGATAAAATAGATACGCCACCGGCAGCACCAGCTTCAGCACCCCGCTCATACTGGAGAGTTCGCATAGCAATACGCCAGCCTTGGCCTTCTTCTCCCATTAAACAATGAGCAGGAATTCGTGCATCTGTGAAAAATGTTTCAGTAAAGCCATAATCACCTGTTAATTTCTGAATAGGGGAGGTTGTAATACCGTCGGCATTCATAGGGGATAAGAAGAAAGATAACCCGTTGTAGCGCCGTTCGGCGTTGGTATCAGTTCGAGCTAAGAGGATCATATACTTGGCAAAATTACCCATGGTGGTCCAGATTTTACTGCCATTGATAATATACTCGTTGCCATCACGCTCGGCTCGGGTTTGTATGCTTCCCAGGTCTGAACCATGATTGGGTTCTGAGAAACCTTGGCACCAAATATCTTCACCGCTAAGAATGCCTTTTAGGTAGGTCTCTTTTTCATAGTCTGTGCCAGTGTCAATTATAAGAGGACCCGCCCAGCCCAGGCCTATGACGTTAAAACAGATTGGCACTCGGGCTTTTTTCATTTCTGAATCAGCGATTTGCTGCAGCTTTCGTGGCATGCCGCCACCGCCGTATTGTTTTGGCCACGCCATACCTAAATAGCCAGCGGACCATACCTTGTGTTGCCATTCTCTCAGAAATTCCAAGACCTGCTCTGAGCCTACTTCCATAAATGTTTGTGGCAACAAAAAGCCAGGATCAGCTGGGGTATTATGTTTGATCCAATCTTTTACCCCTCTGCGAAAATCAGCTAATTCAGCGGTATCTGCAGATTTGTGAGTCTTGTTGTAAGCACTATTGGTCATATTTATCCCCTTGGTTGAACTCCACATACCTTATCGGGTAGGTGTTTTTTCGTCTATTTAATTGGCGCCATCTGATGGTGATTTAGTGCCAAATAACGATCTAACTATTACTGAGTAATATCCGCCTGTTATGTGATTATTAAAATTCAGTTAGCTACTAGGCATTAGTTGTTTATTTTTACTAGCTTATTTGTGGCAGAGGCCGTTGCTAAGAGTTCTCCGTCTTGAAATAGCTCTGCTGTGGTGAAAGCGATACTTTTACCCATCTTTAAAACCTTCGCTTGAACTTCAACAAGCTTGGGTCGGCAAGGAAGTAAGTAAGTAACGTCCATCTTCAGCGTCAGAGGATTCAACGTGAACTGATGAGCAAATAAAATATATTGTGCCATTCCCGAGTCAAGCATGCCGGCCACAAAACCACCCTGTACGATGGTACCGTTTGAATGAGTTAGAGCAGTGCCAGGTTCATAAATACAATGGTAGATTTCGTGGCTTTCATCAAACCAGCAGTCTTTGAAACCAAAAATGTCCAAAAATTCTGGCTTATTGGCTAAAAATGCGGCCTTGTTTGCAGGCGTTGCTATTTGGTTCACCGTTTATTCCCCTTATTTATTTGCTTGTTTGAACGGGATCACGTCATTGATCGACACTGGTTACACCCTACGCCAGACTGTGGTAAGGTTTCTTCAATTTTTGTGACTTGCTAGTTTTAGCGTCATAGGAAACCATTCAAAAATTATTTAGCACAGGGTTTAAACTCATGGATACACCGCAAAATTCAGTCTCTCTTGACAACGAAAAAACTATTTTAGGTCA
>DNBN01000058.1:0-1347 GCA_003491845.1 Porticoccaceae bacterium
TCAGTAATAGCTAAGGTGCCTACACATTCACCACTTACAAGTTTGGGCAGTAAGTCTTGTTTAATCTCGTCGCTAGCGAATTGTATTATCGCCTCTGTGAAAAGATAAACCGATGATGAAAAGGGCACTGGGGCCAAACTTCTGCCGAGTTCTTCGGCTATTACACAGAGTTCCAGATGACCAAGACCTAAACCATTGTACTTTTCCGGAATTCGGATTCCAGTCCAACCCAAGTCCACAATTTGCTGCCAAAGTTCACTATCAATAGCTTTCTTTTCGTCTAAGACATTACGGCTTCTTTCAAGCGAGTTTTCTTTTTTAAGGAATCTACGCGCTTCATCTTGAAGAGACTTTTGATCATCAGAGAAATCTAAATTCATGGTTTTTGGCTTCTTTGTCGGTTAGTAAAACATCTATAGAATATAACTACATTCGGTTTTAACGCAACATTTTGCTTGGTACCGCTAGGGCATAGTGGTTGCTCGCTGCCAAATCTGTGTCTGGTATACAAAACCAATATAGCCACGTACGTAGAGGATATCGCCATCCACCCATACTTTTCCTTTATACGTATTACCGCTCTCTGGGTCTAAAAGCGTACCTTTCTGCCATACATCATCCTTCAGTCGCAAACCGTTGATAACCTGCATTCCTAGGACTGGCTTCCCTTTTAAACTACCTTCACATTTTAGGCATACAGGGTTATTTTCGGTGGTGTTGTATAAATTGTTAACAATGCCAAATAATTGATTGTTGTCTACGCTCACGTTCACACTAGATTTTAGGGTTCCATCATTTCCAAATGTGTTCCAGAGTCCACTGGGATCTTTGGAGTTTTCAGCAAGCGCAGTTAGAGATAGCAAAAGAGTTGATACAATAATAATACGCATTGGCGTTGCCTTTATACTTTGTTAGACACAAATTGTTTGCTAGAGAGAATTAATATCATAAACCTATCGAGGCAGTGTTTCTAATTAGTTATCATCATATTGAGCCACTGGATTGTTTTGCAAACGTATGACTGACAAAAAGAGATGCGCTTAGCAAAGCGACAGCGCATGCCTGGTGAGCTGCGGCGACAGGCACCGGTATGTAAAAAATTAGCGTACTAATGCCTAGCACTACTTGTAAAACTAACAAACCTAGAAAACAGTAAATAGCCATTTTCAAGGGACCTTGTAACTTAGATCGTAGCGCTTTATAGCTAAAGCTGCAGACTAAAATAACAATAAGGTATGCGAACATGCGATGGTTGAATTGAATGGTGAGCATGTCTTCAAACGCAGATAGCCAAAATGGTTGTGTGCTGTAGAGACCAGATGGGATAAAGCTATCTCCCATCAGCGG
>DNBN01000058.1:1554-1991 GCA_003491845.1 Porticoccaceae bacterium
TCTCCCATCAGCGGCCATGTGGGATAGGGTATGCCCGCCCGAGTTCCCGCCACTAGTCCGCCTGATAATATCATTAAAAATATTAACCCTGATAACGAGTAAGAAAAGCGTTTCAGCTGGACAGGTTGCTTATACTCTGGTGCTAAAAGATCCAGAATTGTCCAAAAAATAAATCCATAAATGAACACCGCCATACCAAGATGTGCGGTAAGTCGATACTGGCTAACATGAGGGTTATCCACTAATCCGCTTTTTACCATGTACCAGCCCAGCAGTCCTTGGCTGCCACCTAAAACAAGCAAAACCAACAGTCGAGGTGTCAATCCGGGTGCAATGCGTTTTTTGAGGTAAAAAAATAAAAATGGGACTGCGAACAACAGACCAATAAAACGTCCTAACATTCTGTGCAAGTATTCATACATAAAGATGGGTTTAAA
>DNBN01000058.1:2322-5292 GCA_003491845.1 Porticoccaceae bacterium
GCTTGCCAGTCAGCTTGAGTGATTGGCGGTATGATGCCTTTAATAGGTTTCCAATCGACCATGGACAGGCCTGAATCTGTAAGTCTAGTAACTCCACCCAACAAAATCATGCCAAAGATTACCGCTGCACAGGTAATTAACCAATATGCAACTTGACGATTGTGCTGCTGTTGTACTGCTGAAGAATTGTTATACATAAAAACCTTAAGTTACTTTTTGTGTATGCCCTTGAAGCCACCTTTTATTACGAAACCGGCGCATATTTAGACTAGCTTTAATGGAAAAATCCGCCAGCGAAGTAGCATATAGCCAAACTACCTCAGCGCCCATTTGAACAAGCACCCAGGGTGCCAAAATTCGCGTTAACAATATGCTAAAAATAGTTACCATCATTGGATAACGCGTATCTCCAGCACCTCTGAGCGCACCTGCCATACTAAACTCAACTGCCATTAAAGGAAGGCAGGCGCCTAATATGTAAGTGAATTGAACCATATGGCGTATGACCTCTGGGTCATCAATCATAAACTTGGCAATGTCATGGGCAAACGAACACATCACTACAGAGCCAGATAGCATTATGTACAAGCATGTGCGCATGGTTCTCCAGCCTACATCATAGGCACCTCGTAGGTCTCCGGCACCAAGATGTTGGCTAACCAAGGTGGCGCTAGAGATTGAAAAACTAAAAGCAATCACAATGACTAATCCTAAAATAGATAAGCCAATTCCGTAGGCTGCAAAGGGTGCAGCCCCATAGCTTGCCAAAAATACCATAAAGACCAGTAATCCACCTTGGAAAAAAGCCTGTTCTAAAGCAGCAGGCACACCAATACTGATTAACATTTTACTATTTTCTTGAATGTTTGGTCGCGGATTTGTAGGTTTTAATGTGAATACGCCACATAGCCAAGTAACTAAAAATAGGCCGATACTGGCGGTCATTCCGATACCTCCGCCTATAGCCAAGCCGGAAATACCTCTGGCCTCAAACCCAGCCCATCCATAGGTCATGGCTCCGCCCAATAGGATGCTTAAACATACACCTACCAGCGCTGTCCACAAGGGCGTAGTGCTATCACCAGATGCGCGCAATGCCATATTAAAAACTAGGGTTACCAGCATCGCGGGCGCGAATAAAGCCGTCCAGAGTAAAAAGTCGACGGCTAATCTATGGCTGTTATCCACAAGACCAAAAATGCCTGTTAATTGTTCGCGAAACGGTATTGCCATATAGGAAAATAGTAGGCCAGTGATAAATAATAACAATACCGATAAAGCGGCAAACCGACCGGCTAAAACGGGATCATTAGCCCCCCAATATTTGCCAACCATTGCGGTGGTACCGCTGCATAGACCCATCATTACAGCGTGTAGCACAAAATAGAGCCGTTGTCCTGTAGTGACTGCCGCCACAGCATCAGTGCCGAAAGTGCCAGCCATTTTTAAAAAGACCACGCCCATCATCATATAAACAATATTGCTTATAATGGTCGGCCATGTGAGGCGCCAAATATTAGATGTGGTTATTGAGCTCATGGTGCCATAGTACCATTTGAGTGAGTGAACTGTCGGGAATTTTAAGTCAATAAATTTAGTGACTTTATGATCTTTTCATTTTATCTTTGGCATCATACTAGGTTTTCGTAGCTCCTGTGCTGACCGATTTTACGGCGATAATTGTGTCCTAGTAAAAATAAAATTAGGGTACTTTATTGTGTTCTTAAAACACGTTCTTTTTACTTTTAAACGCCATCTAATTATTACTTTATTGCATGAAGAAACCTTATTGTTCATTATTCTAGAAATGATAAATGTCTTTTGGGAAGAGGGTAGAAAATGGTAGTTACAGCCAAGGATATTCGCAATGCGGCAAGGCTTTTGGAGCCACATGTGATGCGAACACCAATGGTGCAGTCTCCATTGTTGTCGCAGCAGCTGCAATGTGAGTTACATCTTAAACTTGAATGCTTGCAATATACCTCATCCTTTAAAGCTCGAGGCGCCTACGTAGCCATGCAGAATCTCACCGAAGAGCAGCGATCTTTGGGGGTGATTGCCATGTCAGCGGGAAATCATGCACAGGCAGTAGCCTACCATGCAGGTAAGATGAACATTCCTGCAGTTATTGTGATGCCGTCTCAAACACCCTTTGCGAAAGTTGCAAGAACCCAAAATTATGGTGCTGAGGTAGTGCTAGAGGGTCGTAATTTAAATGAGTGTGAGGTTCGAGTTCAGGCGCTTATTGAGTATCGAAGATTGACTCTTATCCATCCTTATGATGATGCCAATGTGATTATGGGGCAGGGCACAGTTGGATTGGAGATGCTGATTGACCAGCCAGATCTAGATGTCTTGGTTGTGCCCATTGGTGGTGGTGGGTTGATGAGTGGCATAGCCACTATTGCAAGAGAAATGCGGCCAGACATAAGAATTATTGGGGTCCAAACTGAATCATATCCGTCAATGCAAGCAGCTAGGTTAAACGAAGATATGCTTTGTGGTGGCGAGACTCTTGCTGAGGGTATAGCGGTAAAGAAACCAGGACGACTTACCTTGCCGATAATTGTTGATTCTGTGGATGATATTTTGTTGGTCAATGAAAAACAATTGGAATGGGCTGTCAGTGCGCTTGTTGAGCAACAGCGAGTTATTGCTGAAGGCGCGGGTGCTGCAGGTATCGCAGCCATATATGCATATCCTGAGCTTTTTAAAAACCTGCGGGTTGGTGTTGTGATCTGTGGAGGAAATATTGACCCACGATTACTCAGTTCTATTTTAAATAGAAATATGGCACTTGATGGGCGTATTGCTCGTCTGCGTATTGATATTTCTGATGAACCTGGAATGCTAGCTGCTATAACTGACTCTGTGAGTCGCTGTGGCGGCAATATTATTGAAATTTACCATCAACGTATGTTTTTTGATGTGCCTGCAAAATTGGCAAAAATAGATGCGGTAGTTGAGACG
>DNBN01000058.1:5536-33471 GCA_003491845.1 Porticoccaceae bacterium
AAGATGCGGTAGTTGAGACGCGTGGGCCTATTCATGTGCAAGAGATTATTATGGATCTGCGCAGCAAGCAATTCATTGTTAGGCTGATGGACGAGGGTTCTCAGTAGTCCTTTTCGAGCCTAGATAGGCCTCAAAGCAGCAATCAATTTGTGTTAGGCTAATCACCTTGGTTACTACCTAATCTTGGTTTTTTGATGAATATAAGCGATCTAGCGCACCAACAATTGCCTCCCCATTGGTTTGCTTCACTTAAAGAGGAATTTTACAAGCCTTATTGGCTTGAGCTCAAAGAGTTTGTGCTTCAACGCAGCGTATTAAATTCTATTATTTACCCTCCTGAAGAGCTGCTCTTTGCTGCATTTGGACACACCGATCTCCCTGATGTTCGCGTTGTTATTGTTGGTCAAGATCCCTACCATAGCCGCGATCAAGCTAATGGGCTTTGCTTTTCGGTAGCCGGCAAGCAAGCTATTCCGCCATCATTACGCAATATTTTTGCCGAGTTACATAATGATCTTGGTATTTCACCCCGCTCCCATGGCTGCTTAAAAGCATGGGCTAGGCAGGGCGTCTTTTTGGTAAATACAGTGCTGACAGTAGAGGAAAAAGACCCCGGTAGTCACGCTAAACGGGGTTGGGAATCGTTTACCGATAAAGCTATAGAGACCATCAGTAGTGAATGCAGTGCGGTGGTTTTTATGCTTTGGGGTGCCTATGCTGAAAAGAAGAGCTTGTTAATTGACGAGTCAAAGCATCTTATTCTGCGCGCTTCGCATCCATCACCTTTATCTGCATATAGAGGATTTTTGGGTTGTCAGCATTTTTCTTTGGCTAATGATTTTCTTCAGTCTAGTGAGTACCCGCCAATCAATTGGCAACTGGATTCAAACACGAATGGCTCACCACAAATTGCCTTAGCACTATGACTGGCGTTTTAATTGTGGTTTGAATAACCACAGAAAACACTAATCTATACTGGTTATAACAACCATTTTCATGACATTGGTCTTTAGATCAAGATGATCTTGTATCAACTGAATGTTTACCAACACACGTGTGACTTATTAATACTAAAATAAAGGTAACATTATCTATTTAAAATATAGACTATTAATGTGATGCACAGAATATGATTAAACACTGATTTTCTTTTAAAAAACTGCTACACACCCAATAAACATAATACAGATTATTTTTGCAGGTGGGTAAATATAGGCGTTATTTTATGTTGCCACATGACTCTGGCCAACCAAAAAAAAAGTGCTTTAACCTGCGAGATATAGATGTGTAATTAGGTAAAAGTTGAATAAAAAGTATTGTTAATGGCTTTCCCATATCGAAAATACTGAGGCACCTTACCTATGGTTACGCTGCTGACAAACTATTTTGCAATCGATTAGTGCTATGATATGTTATAACATTAACTAACCTAGATAAAAAAATGAAACGCAACACTCAGACCTTGCCCATTTCAATTGATGCTCAACAACTTGTCGTTACGCTGAATAATAAAAAAATCCTCAACAATCTTTCATTTCAAGTGTCTTCGGGTGAAGTTTATGCTTTGCTTGGCGGCAATGGTGCTGGCAAATCCACCGCATTGAAAACTTTATTAGGATTTCATAAGCCTGTTTCGGGACAAGCTGTGATAGAAGGCCTTGCCGTTTCGACTTCATTATCTGCGATACGTAAAAAAATCGCTTACCTACCAGAAAATGCAAGTCTGTATCCGCATCTCAATGCTTTTGAAAATATAGAGTATTTTTTGTCGCTCGCCGCTGTCCACAAAACACATGCAGAAATAAAAATATCATTGCAGCAGGTCAATTTGCAGCAGGATGCATGGCAAAAGCCACTAAGTAAATTTTCCAAAGGAATGCGTCAAAAAACTGCGATTGCTTTAGCTTTATTGAGAGATTC
Organism: Porticoccaceae bacterium; assembly: GCA_003491845.1. Taxonomy (GTDB): domain Bacteria; phylum Pseudomonadota; class Gammaproteobacteria; order Pseudomonadales; family Porticoccaceae; genus HTCC2207. The sequence goes on from DNBN01000058.1 coordinate 7,457, forward strand.
ACCCATCTTGCTCCTTGATGAGCCAACCTCAGGTTTAGATCCGGTGGCGATTGATGAATTTAACCAGCTTGTAATGTCTTTAGCAAAGCAAGGCGCAGCTATTTTAATGGTCACTCACGACGTTTATGGTGCATGCCAGGTAGCACAGCGCATTGGCCTGTTGCGAGATGGTGCACTGGTTGGCGAGTTTGTTGCCGATGGTGGGCATCAGATTGACACCGAGCAGGTACACAAAGCATTTACAGCTGGTGTGATAGATTAATGAAGCAAAACCTTCAATCTATTCAACCTGTTATAATGTGGAAAATTGCTCGCGATGAGTGGCGGTACTGGTTTCGTTCCAAATTAGCGGTGGTTGCTTTGTTAATTGGCCTAACCTGTACAATGTTAACCGTGGTTGTATCTGTAGGAGATGCGTTTGAGTTAGAGCACCAACGGGGACACGCTCAACAACAGTCTGAACAAACCTTCGTGAACCAACCTGATCGGCATCCTCATCGTATGGTGCACTATGGTCATTATGTATTCAAAACACCGCCGCCGTTAGGCATGGTAGATCCCGGTGTTGATTCGCACACAGGGAATACTATTTTTTTGGAGGGCCATCGTCAGAATAGCGCCACATTTGCAGATCAAAAACAATCCTCTGGGACAACCATTTTGGGGGCACTAACCCCTGCTTTTGTGCTACAAGTTTTGGCACCATTGCTACTAGTGATCATGGGATATGGTGTAGTTTCTCGAGAGCGAGAAACTCAAACATTATCAATTTTAGCTGCGCAAGGTTTGGGATACGGAAATTTAATATTGGGTAAAATAAGCGCTTTGTTATTGGTTGCTATGTTAATGCTTTTACCTCTGGCTATTTCTGGAATAGTAGTCCTTTCACAGGGGGAATCTCTGCTCACACTCAGTTTGTTCTTAGTTGGGTACCTACTGTATTTGAGCATTTGGATATTAATTATTGTTAGTATTTCTTTGTGGGCCAAGAGCAATAGTGTAAGTTTCAGTACGTTGGCTTTCACTTGGTTAGTTCTCTGTATTCTTATGCCAAGAGTAGCTACAACTGTTGCTGGAGTTATGGTGCCGGCCGCTGGCAAGTTAGAGAAAGATTTTGCAGTAGTCGCCGAATTGCGCCAACTAGGTGATGGGCACAACGCTAAAGACAAGGCCTTTGTCCAACTAGAAGCTGAGTTGCTAAAAAAGCATAAGGTTAACCGAGTAGAAGATTTGCCACTCAATTTCAGAGGGTTTGTCGCACTAAAATCAGAAGCAGAAATAACTAGCATCCTCAATCGATATGCCGAAGATAGAATGCATGAAGAGCTTCGGCAATCATTTTTTGCCAGACAATTTGGTTGGCTATCTCCTCAGGTTGCACTTCGAACGCTTTCTATGCTTACCGCTGGTACTGGCTTAGAGACACATCACAGATTCTTGCGTGAGACTGAAAACTTGCGCTTTAACTTTGTGCAAAGACTTAATCAGGCTCATACCAATAAATTGAATTATATTGATGATATGAATCGTAATAAAAGTGAGGCGGCGGGGCAGATTGCGCGCATCAGTGCTAAAAATTGGAATGTCATCGAAGGCTTTAAGTTTAGGTCTTCTCCAAGTAAAGAGCGAGCCCTGCAGGCTATGACCCCACTAGCGCAGCTACTTCTTTGGTTTGGTATGTTCGGTCTCTTTTTGCGCAATTTGCAGAGGCACTATTCATGATGCGACATCTTGTAAGAGAGTGGCGCTTTTTACTTGGCCAAAACAACGTAGTCATTTTGTTGTGCTTGTGTTGTGCCTTGTCAAGTTTTGCTATTTACAGTGGTCATCAAGAGATCGTTGCTCAACACTTTACAATTGAGCGTTTGCAATTGGCACAGCAACAAGATCAACAGGACATACTTGCTAAACATAAGACGCCTGGCTCATTAGCCTATTATCAATTTCACTTAACCTATCAAACCCCTTCTCATCTATCCTTTGCAGCCTTGGGTGATCGAGATCTATATCCTTGGAAGCATCGCATTCGGATGCTAGCTTTAGAGGGTCAAATCTATGAAAGCGATGTGGCCAATCCTGAGCTTGCTTATATTGGTAAGTTCGATTTTAGTTTTTTAATTAGTGTATTAGCTCCATTATTCGTGATTTTAATGTTGCACGACATTATTGCTAATGAACGTAATAAGGGTCGTTATGAGCTTTTGGTAGTCACTGCTAGTGGCTCTATTGTTCTCTGGGGCTATAAAACTTTGGTGCGTTTTTTGGCGCTCTCCTTGAGTATGCTTGCTCCCTTCTATATAGGGTCTGCCCTTAACGATGTACCTCTCTATGATGTTTTACACGTGTCAATTTTGGTGTTGGCCTATCTAGCCTTTTGGGCCGCTCTTACTCTCTGGTTTGGAAGGCAGTCTATCTTTGCACCACGCATTGCCGCAACCTTGATTGGATTTTGGGTGGCTGTTACCTGTGTTATTCCAATCACTGGTAATTTACTTATTGAAAAAAACATCGAAGTTCCCAAGGGCAGTGAAATATTGTTACTTCAAAGAGAAATAGTTAACCAAGCTTGGGATATTCCCGCTGAAACTAGTCTTACCGAGTTTGTCAAAACACACCCAGAGTACCGGGTTTACACAGAGATGTCTGAGGGTTTTCATTGGAAGTGGTACTATGCATTTCAGCAATTAGGTGACCAAGCTGTGGCACATTTGGCTTTTGATTACCGCAATGCAATCCTCACCAAATTTGATTTGGGGGGGTATATTGCGATGTTTGCTCCACCAGTTTTAATGCGACGCCAGCTTTCACGTATGGCGCAGACGGATGTAATTTCTGCACTTAGGTATGAACAAAGTATTCGAGACTTTCATCAGGCTTTACGCCTGTACTATTACCCATATCTATTTGAGTTACATTTGTTTGATGAGAGCACATTAGCTGATATGCCTCAATATTCAGATTTTGCCCGGCTATAACTTGGGAGAAAAATAGTCGGGTGCATTCAAATGATCAATATTCTCTCTTTGCTATGACGCTTGCTCAGGGGTGAATCTGAATATCCTTGATCAGGCGATATTTCTCAAATATTTGCTTTATTAGAGGACTTGGTTGCAAAGTGCAGTTGATCAAAAAATGATTAGCTTTTACGTTATTTTTTTCCAATATAGATCCTTTCTTTAGAGGAAAAACCATTTAACATACCGGTCTATGGGTGCACAGGGGTTATTTAATTAGAGTTACCATAGCGGGTCGATATTGTCGGCTTGATCGCTTTATAGGTCTTTTCCACTCTTAGTCTGGTAAATATTAGGAGGTCGAAAAGCCTCTTAATGGCACTACTGCAAACGTTTCTGTGTGGATTTGTTCTGTGCAGTGCTTTAGCCTAATGTGACTGATATCGCAAATCCCAGTCCTTTGGATGGGTTCAGATCTAGCTCTTATCGGTGTGACTCTAACTAATAACGTAACCTTTGAGTGAGACCAAGGTTCTGGGGTGCTTTGTAATACAATGAAGTACTAATTGGATAACGTTATCTCTGGTTGATTTTTAGTGGTGGTTGATTAGCTTTCTTACGTAGCCAATTGAGTTTAGGTAGGATGGTATGATGCAAAACGATTTTTCTCTCCAGTAAATATTTACCCGGATAGTCAATCATTAGAAGCCCCGCGAACATGGTTAGAATGCCTTGGCCGGGTAAAAATAGCATAAGGAAACCTGACCCTAGCAGGATGATTCCCAAAAGATTTTTTATCAAAAATGTCATCAACCAAAACACCGACAACCGTTTTCTGGATAGGCTAGATTGGCGTGTTTTTTGGACAAAGTAATCTTCGGGTATTTTCGCTACTAGCCAAGGAAGTGCCAGTAAACTGAGCACAAAAATAAGCGCTGACAGGCCGCCAAGTTGAATCAGTAACTGTTGATTTTCGTTCAGCCACTCGATTGCAGTACTCAAGGTGTATCTGGAATATCATAAGGTAGTGGCAGGATTGAAACATCCACTGGTTGGATATCCTCAAAGCCCATTTTTGGGCAGTCAGTGGATGTAAGCGCGAGTGTTGCCAGTATTTCAACATGGGTGTCACTTGCACGGGCTGATCCAACTACTATGCCAAGAGTTTTGCCAGCGGCATCCGTTAAATTTTCTCCTGCAAGCGGCAATATTTTGGTTGGCAAGGTTAATCGATACATACGGCGCTTCACGCTGCCTCTGTAGTGAGCTCGAGCAACAATTTCTTGACCGGTGTAGCAGCCTTTTTTAAAGTTTATATAGCCCTGAGCGACTAAATTAATCATTTGTACAATATATTGTTCTGAGGTCTGCTCTAGGACATCAGCGCCTCCGCTGCGAACTCGGATAAGGTCACTATAACCTTGTCCCGCAGGAGTCATGTTTTCAAACAGAGGACCTATTTCATATTGCAGTCTTGTGGATATAAAGCTGATGCAAAAGTTTGAGGGAGAAATCGGCCTTATTGAGTATCTAGAAAATCGATCCATCAGTTTCTCAGTCATTGGCCCAGAAACGATAACGCTATGAAATTGCTTGCTCACATTAGTTATAGTGGTTTTGAAAAAGACTGCATATTTTTGCAAGCTGGCAATGGCAAGTTCGACGACGCTAGGGTGGGTTTCTAGCAACAGATTATCGTGTTTATCTTTGTGAACGGTGAATAAAAATACCACGCGACCCTTGGGAGTAAGATGAGCACCGTTGAGCAATGAATGCTCGCTTAGTTGGTCTAGATCACAGGTTACCTGACCTTGTAAGAATTTTTCGCTGTCCGGACCATTCAGCTGAATAAAACCCCTATAATTTGTGCTAACCACTGTATCGTTGGACAAGGCTGGATAGTCAGCAACTGTCTCGCCAAAAGAGGTTACTAGTAAAGACTGTTCATCATCTTTGAGTGGCGCATACGCAGGAAAAAGTTGTTGCCAGTCCATAGTTTTAATGATCCTGTAGGTTTATTTCGAAATGTCTTTTATACTGCACTATTACTACAATGATCAAACATATTATGAATAAAAATCGTTTACGTTGGGCCAGTCGTCGCGGCATGTTGGAACTAGACCTTATTCTCGCGCCCTTTGTTGAAAATGTCTATGATACTTTAGATCAAGACGATAAACTTCGTTTTGAGGTGTTGCTTGAGTGTGAAGACCAGGCACTTTTTATGTGGTTCATGCAGCGCGAACAACCAGCAGATGTAAACATGCAAAGGATCTTGCAGATAATTCGTGAAAGTCGACAGAAATCATAAACAATTTCTACTCAAGCCTTCCTCAGTTCAATATTACTTCGGTTTGGCACTGATCGTCTCTATTGCCTGTCTACTGACGGTGATACCTATACCCATTTGGCCCAAGTATATATCTGTGTCGGCGATGGGTGTTGCATTGATCATTGTCCATTTGCGGTGGTGTGCGCGAGTCAATGAGCTGTTGATTTATCGTTCAGACACTCAGCCCTGGCTGCTCTTGAGGAAGGGCAAAAAGACGGATTTATTACTTTGCGCAAATCAATTTATTACCGCGACACTAGTGGTGTTGTACTTCAAAACGTCAACGGGCCGCAGTATTAAATGCTTCGTCACCAGAGATAGGGTGAGCCCCAGAGAGCACCAGCAATTGCGAACATTGTTGATAAGTCGACAGAGCTAATCTAGATTTTACTTTTGGTCGACAGCCTTATCCAGCTCCTAATAGTTAGGGGGGACCATGATGGTGTCTTGAGCAGTCGATGCTAGCTCAGGATAATCTAAGGTGAAATGTAATCCGCGGCTTTCTTTGCGCTCCATCGCGCACCGAATTATCAATTCTGAAACGGTGGCTAAATTACGCAACTCTAAAAGATCGCGGGTGACTTTACAGTTGCTGTAGTATTCTTGGATTTCTTTTTGAAGTAATTTTATTCTATGTTGGGCACGCTCTAAACGTTTGTTGGTTCTTACAATACCGACATAATCCCACATGAAGCGTCTTAATTCGTCCCAATTGTGTGAGATAACAACGTCTTCATCGGAATGGCTTACTCTTGATTCATCCCATTCAGGGATGAAATCTGACTCCGGTATCTGATGGATATTTTGGTTGATAGATTGAGCAGCTGCCTGAGCGTAAACTAGACATTCAAGTAGTGAATTGCTCGCCATTCGGTTTGCTCCATGCAGTCCGGTAAAGGCATTTTCTCCGATAGCATAGAGATTGTGTAAATCTGTTTGACCTTCGTGTCCAACCATAATCCCTCCGCAGGTGTAGTGCGCTGCCGGAACCACTGGAATGGGATCTAACGTTATGTCGATACCAAAGGACAAGCATTGTTCATAAACGGTGGGGAAGTGGCTCTGAATAAAGTCAGCAGGTTTATGGCTAATGTCCAGATAAACGCAATCACTACCAAGTCTCTTCATTTCGTGGTCAATCGCTCGGGCTACAACATCTCTTGGAGCAAGCTCGGCATCAGGGTGGAAATTCTGCATGAATGGACTGCCATCGGGTAGTTGCAAAATAGCACCTTCACCTCGCAAAGCCTCGGTAATAAGAAATGATTTTGCTTTTGGATGATAAAGACATGTCGGATGAAATTGATTGAATTCCATATTGGCTACGCGACATCCTTTACGCCATGCCATGGCAATCCCATCACCACTAGCTCCATCGGGATTGCTGGTATAAAGATAAGCTTTGCTGGCCCCTCCAGAGGCTAGAATAACACTTTTAGCTTGAAACAAAGCTATCGCAGATGACTTGATGTCTAACAGATAGGCACCAGTACAACGATGGATATTCGTATTTTTATCAGTTTGAGTGACTAAATCAACGGCACAGTACTGTTCAAAAATATCAATGTTCTGAGCAGCTATAACTTGGTCAACCAGAGTGCCTGTGACTTCTTTTCCAGTTGCATCATTGGTGTGTAAAATTCGACGGTGACTATGTCCGCCCTCTTGAGTGAGATGATAGCTTTGGCGGTCATCATCTTGAGTAAAGGCAACCCCCTGTTCAATAAGCCAGCGCACGGCACTGGGTCCATTCTCAACAACTAGCCTCACTGAATCTGCGTGGCACAGACCTGCACCTGCAACAAGTGTATCTGTTATGTGAGCATCGGCACTGTCATCTTTGTCAAATACGGCGGCTATGCCCCCCTGAGCCAGCCACGAAGCGCCGGCTTGTAATGATGCTTTACTGATTAGGGCGATACTTAAATTTTTGTCTAGTTGCAGCGCACTCGTGAGCCCTGCTGCACCACTTCCAATAATAAGCACGTCATATTGATAGGTTTGTTTCATTATGATGTCACACAAAAAAGAGACTACATGATAATATAACATTCTTATTCTAGCGAACTAATCGCGCGTGATGGTGTCTTTTTTATGGATGGCAGAAAAAATGAAGCTGCCCAGAACTTAACAAACCTACTCAGGTGGGATGAAAACGGATTGCTGAATGGTCGATAAAAATGCACAGGTCTGCGATCAGCAGCTAGTAGTGCGCGTTCAAAATGGTGATAAGGGTGCATTTGATTTGTTGGTATTAAAATATCAACAAAAAATGCATGCTATCGTCAGTCGATTCGTTCGTGACACTGATGATGTTGCGGACGTTGTTCAAGAATCTTTTATTAAAGCCTATAGAGCTCTGCCCAATTTCAGGGGTGATAGTCAGTTTTATACTTGGCTTTATAGAATCGGTGTGAATACAGCAAAAAATTACTTAGTGGCTCGTAGTCGGCGGCCACCCTCTTCAGATGTCGACGTTGCTGACGCAGAATATTACTCTGGCAATGAGTATCTAAAAGATTTGGGTACGCCTGAAAACAATTTTTTTCGCGATGAACTTGAGTCACTTATTTTAAAAGTTATTGCTGAGTTACCTGAAGATCTGAGAACCGCAGTGACGTTGCGTGAATATGAGGGTCTCAGTTACGAGGAAATTGCTCAGATAATGGATTGTCCTGTGGGTACTATTAGATCTAGAATTTTTCGTGCTAGGGAGTCTATCGACACCCATATTGTGAAGTTAGTTGATAATGACTAAAGAATCTGTGAACCTTTTCGTTTGAAGTCTGTCCAAAGGCTACAAAGAGAAAAACCTTATATTTAGAGGCGCTATAATGAGTCAATATGATAAACAACTTGGAGAGTCGCTGTCGGCCTTGATGGACGGCGAAGCTAGTGAGCTCGATACGCGTCGGGTCCTTAAAGAGTTGTCAGCTGAAAAGAGTGAGCAGGCTGAACTGTTGCGGGGGAAGTGGCGTCGATACCAAAGTGTATCCGCAGTGATGAGCGGGTCTTCCATATCAAATATTGACTACTCTCTAGCGATATCTCAGGCTGTGGCCAAAGAAGACACTTTGACCAAAAGCACGCAGTCGACCTGGGCACAGTCTTCAGGTCGATTTGTTATTGCCGCTTCAGTAGCTCTGGTAGCCATTTTCGGAGTTCAGCAATTTAATCAACCCTTAGATGTGATAAATCAATCGTCTGATTTTGCTCAAATTGATGAGATGCCCCTGGACTCCATGATGGGCCCAGTTAACCAGTTCCCGTCAGGGTTTAGTGTGCCCATGAGTACAGAGGTGCAAGCAGTAAGTTCCGAGGGTTATTCAGAGGTAGAGGTGCAGGCCTATCTTGGATATATTCTTTCTAAACATGCTTCACAAGCGCCTTATGCCAGAATGCAAGGCATGCTTCCCTATGCTCGAATTGAAAAGCGCGCACCTGCAGCTCAAGCAGAGTAATTTCTGATAGTGAATAGTCGACTTTCGTTTAATTGTGCAGCGATGCTTTGCGTAATGTTTGTTAGTCATTTTGCTATATCACAGCAGTTTACATCAGCTTATGAACTGTTGGCTGAGATGACCAATTCTGCGGATAGGCTAAATTATTCAGGTCTTGTGACCTATGAGAAGTCAGGTCGTTTGAAGACTCTGAAAGTTTTACATCTTGCCCGCGACGAAATCAGCTATGAAAAAATAGTTCATGTAGATGGTCCGAAAGGTGAGTTTGCTCAATGGAGACATCGCGCGGCATGTAAGGGTTTAAATCCGATGATTTCTGGGAATGATCTGCCATCGCTTAATGAAGATTCTCTGAAGAGATTTGCAGGATCCTACTCATTTGAAATAAGAGGTCAGTCTCGAGTTGCGAGCCGGATTGGCACCCTTTTGTTTATAAAACCTAATGATCAATTCCGCTTGCCTTATATATTAACCATTGATCAACAGTCTAACTTAATACTAAAATCTGTAATCTTAGATTTGTCTGGCAAGCCGTTAGAACGCTTTCAATTTATTGAAATTGCTATCGGTGGCGATCTTGATTTACTGGAGTTGCCGGCGTCAGCTGCGACAGGGAATAGCAATAGTAATTGTAATCTTGGATTTATTGAACAAGAACAACGTCAATGGTTGGTTGATTGGGTGCCCCCTGGGTTTGTTATGACTTCGTCTGAGAAAAATGAGGCCACGGATCATACAACCATGGTTTTTTCTGATGGTTTAGCCAGTTTCTCAGTATTCGTAATCTCAGGTAGTAAAAGCTCTGGATTACCTAGCTTTACTTCTAGCAGTGGTGCTACAACTGTGGTCAGCGTAAAGCTTAATCTTGATGGGGCGCCAATAACTGTTTCAGTAGTAGGAGAAATTCCCCAGGCTACGGGTAAAAAAATTGCTCAATCGATACTTCAATCATCCGAAACGACTAAGACGCCGTAAATTTTTAGTAAAGAGGTTTTATGCTGCTTGAAACAGGCACTGTGGTTAGCAAAACAACCCATGCGCTAATGGTTGAGACTATCAAAAAAAGTACTTGCGCACACTGCAGCGCTGCGTCTGGTTGCGGTCATGCGGTGTTGTCTAAATTTTCCACAAATACTAATCAAGTTCGTGTCTTATTGGGAAAGTTTTCAACCGAAGATGTTGGTTTGGGTGATGATGTGACCATCGGTGTTCCTGAATATGTTGTTGTCCAGGGAGCACTTTTGATTTATATGCTGCCTTTGATTTTGTCAATTTCTGGAGCTTGGATATCGGGTTACGGCGTTTCTGGTTTAGAGGGCGATGTAAGCGGCATTTTTGGCGCTTTGATGGGTTTCGCTTTAGGAGGGTTTGCAACACGTTTTTGGACGCGGAAAACAAGTGGTGATGAAGCCCGAAATCCAGTGTTAATTGCGGTAAGTGAGTAACTTTTTCTAATGTTTGAATATCAATATTGTTAAACGGGAGTTGTTGTGGTTAAAATTTTTATTCGCCTATGCTTTTCATTGTTTGTTTTTCAGGCGCAAGCCTTTGCTGCCTTGCCAGATTTTGCAACATTGGTTGAGGACGTATCCCCTGCAGTAGTCAAAATTAATACGGTGGGATCTTCAACTCCAACTGCCGATAATATACCTTCCTTACAGGGTCAAATCCCTGAGATCTTTCGTGAGTTACTTGAGCAACGGCAACGACCGGTTCGACCATCTCAGACTATGGGGTCTGGATTTGTAGTGTCCTCAGACGGATTCATATTGACGAACCATCACGTGGTTTCTGGTGCTGATAAAATCCAAGTACAATTTGCTGATCGACGGGAATTCTTGGCAACCATTGTAGGCTCTGACCGTACATCTGATCTGGCACTGCTCAAAATTGACGCTACTGATTTGCTAAGTTTAAAATTTGCCAAGCCCGAATCCACAAGAGTTGGTGAGTGGGTGATCGCTATCGGTTCTCCATTTGGATTAGACTATTCAGTAACCGCGGGGATTGTTAGTGCGATTGGAAGATCTTTGCCAACTGAGAACGGCGAAAATTATGTGCCGTTTATTCAGACGGATGTTGCCATTAACCGAGGTAATTCTGGTGGCCCGTTGTTTAATCTAGATGGTGACGTGGTCGGCATTAATTCTCAAATTTATTCACCTACTGGAGGCTCGGTAGGATTATCGTTTTCCATTCCTGTAAGCATCGCTATTAATGTTATGGAGCAGCTGCGTGAAAATGGTCAAGTTAGTCGCGGTTTTCTGGGAGTTGGCATAGAAAATGTGAGCAAAGACCTTGCTCAAGCATTGGGTATGCCTGGGCCTATGGGTGCGGTCATCAGCAGTGTTGCACCTAAGAGTGCCGCTGCAAAGGGAGGTCTCTTTGAGGGCGATGTCGTGGTAAGTATTAATGGTCAGTCGATTTTGTATGCAAGTGACTTACCGCATATTGTCGGCTTGATTGAGCCAGATTCAACGATAAAAATTGAAATATTTAGGGAGGGGAAACGTAAAAAGCTTTCTTTGAAAGTAGGATCTCTGCCTGGTAGTAACCTTGCTCAAATAAAACAAAGCGATGATGGTGATCATCTGGGTTTACGCATTGATGATATTGCTCAAGATGAGTTAAGGGCTTTAAACTTAGCGGGGGGCATTGAAGTCGTTAGTGTTACAGATAACTCACCGGCTGACGAAACAGGCATCCAGCAGGGCGACATTATTGTCCAGTTAGGGTTCAGCAAGATAGCCGATGCTGACCAATACCTTAGTATTATTGCTGAGTTACCCACGCAGACTCCAGTGGCAATTCGATTTTACCGGCAGGGTAGAGCAATTTTTCGAACGATTACTCTTGAAGAAAATTAAGCAGCACTAGTGATTAATTTTTCTTTAATAGAGCCAAGCGTTCATGGCATCCCAAGCGCAAATGAGCTAGACTTCGCGCGCTTATTGAAACGGTAGTAAAAAACTTTTGTCTGAACTCAGTCATATTAGAAATTTTTCCATCATCGCTCATATTGACCATGGAAAATCCACCGTCGCCGACCGATTTATTCAGTTGTGTGGTGGGTTAAGTGAGCGCGAAATGGCCGCGCAAGTGCTCGACAGCATGGACATAGAGCGAGAACGTGGTATCACCATTAAAGCACAGAGCGTTACTCTGCCGTATACATCTGCAGATGGTAACACCTACCAACTTAATTTTATTGATACGCCAGGTCACGTGGATTTTTCCTATGAAGTATCTAGATCGCTTGCCGCCTGTGAAGGAGCACTTTTAATCGTCGATGCAGCTCAGGGGGTCGAAGCTCAGTCGGTGGCAAACTGCTATACCGCCATCGCTCAAGGGCTAGAGGTAATTCCTGTACTCAACAAAATGGATTTACCTCAGGCTGAGCCAGAGAAGGTTATTAACGAAATAGAGAACATTATTGGTATTGAAGCGAGTGAGGCGGTTCGCTGCAGCGCGAAAACTGGCGAAGGTATCAATGAAATCCTAGAAGAGCTTGTTCGTCAGGTGCCGGCACCGGTAGGCGATGTGGATGCGCCATTACAGGCGTTAATCATTGATTCTTGGTTTGATAACTATCTGGGTGTTGTTTCACTGGTACGCGTTATGCAAGGCACCTTGGAGGTTAAAAGTAAAATTATTGCTAAATCTATCGGCAAATCACATGTCGTTGATAGTGTGGGTGTTTTTACGCCAAAGCGTAAAGAGACCGGCCGCTTACGCGCTGGCGAGGTTGGCTTTATGGTCGCTGGTATAAAAGATATTTTGGGAGCCCCTGTGGGCGATACAGTGACCACGTTGTCATGTTCTGATATCGACGCACTCCCAGGCTTCCAACGAGTAAAACCACAGGTTTACGCAGGTATGTTTCCAGTGGATTCTGATGATTTTGAAGAATTTAGAGAAGCTCTGAGTAAGCTAGCGGTAAATGATGCATCCTTGTTTTATGAGCCTGAGAGTTCCGATGCACTGGGCTTTGGTTTCCGTTGTGGTTTTCTTGGCATGTTGCATATGGAAATTATCCAAGAGCGCCTAGAGAGAGAATATAATCTTGATCTTATCACCACAGCTCCCACAGTTGTTTATGAAATTATCACCGCGAAGGGAGAGACTCTTTATATGTCTAATCCATCTGATTTGCCTGATCCCGGTCAGATAGATGAGATGCGTGAACCAATCTGTGAAGCTAACATTCTGGTCCCCAAGGAATATGTTGGTAATGTAATCACCCTCTGTGTTGAAAAACGGGGCGTTCAAAAAGATATGCAGTTTATTGGTGGTCAAGTATCTATTAGTTATGAGTTACCCATGAGCGAAGTGGTTATGGATTTCTTCGATAGACTAAAATCAGTTAGTCGAGGCTTTGCTTCGTTAGATTACAACTTTGTGCGGTTTGAGCAGGCAACATTAGTAAAATTGGATATTCTCATTAACGGCGATAGAGTTGATGCCCTAGCGGCGATTACGCACCGAGATCATTCTATTGCCAAAGGGCGTAACCTTGCAGATAAAATGAAAGAATTAATTCCTCGTCAAATGTTCGATGTGGCCATTCAAGCGGCCGTTGGTGGCAGTGTGATAGCAAGAACAACAGTCAAGGCATTGCGCAAGAACGTCACTGCAAAGTGTTATGGTGGTGATGTAACTAGAAAGAAAAAGTTATTAGAGAAGCAAAAAGCTGGCAAGAAACGTATGAAACAGGTTGGAAATGTTGAAATACCCCAGGATGCTTTTTTGGCAGTGCTAAAAACATAAATAAAACGCTTTATCATCATCGGTGCACAGGTAACAGCAATGAACTTTAATTTTGAATTAATTCTTACGATACTGTTTTTAATTACAGGGTTCTTCTGGTTAGCAAATCGATTTCTGTTAAAGCAAGAGGAAGGTGTTGTTGAGTTTTTTGCCTCTCTTGCACCTGTGCTTGGGTTAGTGTTGATTCTTCGCTCTTTTATTATTGAGCCCTTTCAGATTCCTTCTCGATCTATGGTACCCACATTAAAAGTGGGCGACTTTATCTTAGTCAGCAAATGGAACTATGGTGTCCGTTTACCGGTGTTAAGAACCAAAATTTTTGAGGTTGGGAAGCCTCAAAGGGGTGATGTTATTGTATTTTTTCCGCCTCATGAAGATCGCTATTTCATTAAGCGACTGATAGGTCTTCCTGGTGATAAAATTGATGTTTTAAATGGCATGGTTTACGTAAACGATGAATTAGTGCCGCAGATCGCTGCCGATATTATCGCTGACTCTCCTCGCTCTGTTGTAATGACTGAGAATCTTGATGGTGTTGATCATCTGATCCAAAAGCGTGTGCCGCCTACGCGGTTAAGTCAACGTTTCTCTGATACTGTCCCAGCGGGCCACTACTTTATGATGGGAGACAGCCGCGACAACTCCAGCGATAGCCGTGTTTGGGGGCCTGTGCCTGAAGATCGCATCGTTGGGAAAGCTTTTGCTCGATGGATGTTCTGGGACTCTTACAGCAGTATCCCGTCTTTTGAGCGGGCCGGCTCTATTGAGTGAATGTTGACTGTTATCTTTTTTCCTCCAAAACTCAGGGCATCACTGTTTGAGAATTCAATACACGCAGCTATAGTCAATGCTATGATGCGAGCTAGCTTAATCCTTCAGAGAACAAAGGTGAAAATTGTAAATCATAGGTACAACTGTGAGCGCTAACGCTAAGCAACTTCAACAACGTTTGGATTATCGTTTTGCTGATGATCGATTGTTGGTCCTTGCCCTCTCGCATCGAAGTTTTTCCGCTGCTAATAATGAACGATTGGAATTTTTAGGTGATTCAATTTTAGGTGCTGTGGTAACAGATTATCTCTACCAGTACTTCCCTAACGTGCGCGAGGGAGATCTAAGTCGTATGCGTTCTGCTATTGTGTGCGGTAAGTCACTGGCTGTAGTGGCTAAAAAGTTCGATTTAGGCCCAGAACTGTTGCTAGGATCCGGTGAAATGAAGAGCGGTGGAAATAGGCGCGATTCTATTCTTGGAGATACGGTAGAGGCTCTAATTGGTGCGGTTTATCTGGATAAAAACTTTTTGGCAGCTAAAAAATGTGTTCTTTTTTGGTTTCAAGACCTACTTGCTACAACACTGGATTTGGCGCCTGCCAAAGATCCTAAAACAGCCCTGCAGGAGTGGTTGCAACGGCGTGGTAAGCCACTACCCATATATAAATTAATGCATACTGGTGGGGAAGCTCACCAGCGGTTATTTACCGTCGGCTGCAGTATTGATTCTATCGATCAAGTCTTTAGTGCTACCGCTAGTAGTCGAAGGCAGGCTGAACAGTTGGCCGCACAGCAACTATTACAACAACTGGAGCAAAAGTTTTGACTACTGATCAACCATACTGTGGCTATGTAGCTATTATTGGTCGCCCCAATGTAGGTAAATCGACGCTGCTCAATCATATTCTGGGTCAAAAACTCTGCATCACTTCACGCAAACCGCAAACGACTAGACATACATTGGTCGGGATAAAGACCGATGGCGATGTGCAGATGATATTTGTTGATACGCCAGGCATTCATACCAACCAAGAACGAGCGATCAACCGTGTTATGAATCGCTCTGCAGCAAGTGTTATTGCTGATGTAGATGTGGTGATTTTTGTTGTTGATAGATTTGAGTGGAGTGAAGCGGATGAGTACGTTGCTAGGTATTTATCTAACAATGACGTGCCGGTAATTGTTGCTGTAAACAAAGTTGATATGATTGAGGACAAGGAAGCATTGCTACCGCATTTGGAATTTATTGCCAGAAAAGTGAATGCTGTCGAGTTTATTCCTCTATCGGCGTTGCGCAAAACCAATCTTGATGAGTTGGAGGAAAAGGTAAAAACCCTTATACCTCAGCAAGCACATATGTTCCCAGAGGACCAAATTACTGATCGCAGTGAGCGATTTTTAGCAGCTGAAATTGTTCGTGAGAAAATTACCCGGCAACTTGGCGCAGAGGTGCCATATCAGGTCACTGTTGAGATAGAACAGTTTCGAGTTGAAGGGAAAATAACTTATATTGATGCTTTGATATTGGTTGAGAGGGATGGTCAGAAGAAAATCATTATTGGTACCAAGGGCGATCGGATCAAAAAAATTGGTGAGCAGGCTCGGGCAGATATCGAAAGTTTACTTGACTGTAAGGTGATGCTGAGAACCTGGGTTAAAATTCGTAGCGGCTGGTCCGATGATGAGCGTGCGCTGCGTAGTCTCGGCTATATGGGAGACTAGATTTCAGTGAAAGTCGATAATCAAGTTGGCTTCATACTGCACACAACGCCTTACAAAGAGTCAAGCTTGTTAGTCGACCTATTTACCTTGCAATATGGACGTATACGCTGTGTTGCCAAGGGCTATAGAAAACCCAGCAAGACCGGTGCTACTCGTGCTCTGTTTCCCTACACGGAATATCAACTTGGTTGGCTGGGTCGTGGTGACCTGAAAACACTAATTCAGTCAGAAGCCATTGGCGCGTCACTTTTTTTACAGGGCAGTAAACTATTTACTGGACTTTATGTTAATGAGTTATTTTACCGCTTGCTTCACGAATATGACCCTTATGAAACGCTGTTTACTCAATATCAGTATTTTCTGCAAAAATTAGCTGCGGGTACCTCTAGGGAGAATGATTTGCGTCAGCTGGAAATGTGCCTTCTTGATGAGCTCGGGTACGGGTTGGCTCTAGATGCAGATGCTATTCATGGTCTTCCTTTAATTGCGGATAAACTTTATAACTACATTCCCGAGCAGGGATTGATAGAGTGTTCCAATCAAAAAAACAGGATTTCTGGTGTTTATAAAGGAATCGATCTTATAGCGTTTGCCCGGGGAGACTCTATTTCGCAGTCAGTTTCTAAGACTGCTAAACACCTATTGCGCAGCGTAATAAACTTCTACCTCAATGGTAAGCCCTTACATAGTCGCGCGCTTTACAGAGACTATTTGAGCAGCAATTCTGAGGTTTCAGAGGGAGTCAATATGGAGTCGTCTTCGTGATTAAAGGAGTTGGCACAGACATTGTAGAAATAGCGAGAATAGCGTCTATTTTGAATCGGCAAAACGATCGTTTTGTGTCACGTATCTTAACTGATCATGAACAACGTGAATATATCAAGAGTCAACGAAAAACAACTTTTTTGGCTAAGCGCTTTGCTGCAAAAGAGGCCGTTGCCAAAGCCTTGGGCACTGGCATTGGCAATGGTGTTAGTTTCCAGGATATTGAGATTACCCATGATGATAAGGGTGCACCACTAGTGATATTGTCTGGAGGTGCTAAGGCAGTGATGTTTGATAAGAGTGCTAGTAATGTCTTTATCAGTATTTCAGATGAGATAAATTATGCAATTGCCTATGCAGTGATTGCCGCATGATACCCAGTGTGTGATTGCTAAAATTTGTGATTAAGTGAGCGTTTAAATCGATGATACATTTTCCTTCAATAGATGGAACCATTGGTAATACTTCGATGGTACGTCTGCAACGCATGCCTGGAAATACCTCTAATATTATTCTAGCCAAAATGGAAGGAGATAATCCTGCGGGTAGTGTAAAAGACAGGCCGGCTGTCAGTATGATTACAAATGCGCAAAAAAGGGGAGAAATTAAACCAGGCGATCGACTTATTGAGGCCACCAGCGGCAACACAGGTATTGCCTTAGCAATGGCCGCTGCGATGCTCGGTTACAAAATGACTCTTATTATGCCCTCAAGTGCAACGGTAGAAAGAAAAATGGCGATGAGCGCTTATGGCGCGGAGCTGATTGAAGTGAGTGCGCAATCGGGGATGGAGGGTGCACGTGACTTAGCACTGCAGATGCAAGCGCAGAATCTAGGTACGGTTCTTGATCAGTTCAATAATTCAGATAATGCCGAAGCTCACTATCAAGGAACGGGTCCTGAAATATGGAGAGATACGAGGGGTTCTGTTACGCATTTTGTAAGCTCAATGGGTACCACCGGAACTATTATGGGGGTATCCAGATATTTGAAGGAGCAAAATTCGAAGGTTCAAATAGTCGGTTTGCAACCCGAAGAAGGCGCTGCTATTCCTGGCATCCGTCGATGGTCCAAGGCGTATCTGCCGGGTATATTTGAGCCAGCTAAAGTGGATGTAACTATAGATATTTCTCAGCATGATGCCGAGCACACCATGCGTCGTTTAGCTCAGGAAGAGGGTATATTTTGTGGTTCATCTGCAGGGGGAGCAGTATTTGCCGCTCTTGGCTTGAGTGCTCGGGTCAAAAATGCAGTGATTGTTACGATTATTTGTGACAGAGGTGATCGCTATTTATCTACTGGGATCTATAACTAAAAAAAGTAAAAGTTCATAGGAAAGCTTATGAAAATTGATAATCTGGCAGATGATACTCATTACACTCTTGCTGACTTACGCTATTTGATGAGCCGGCTACGAGACTCTGAAACAGGGTGTCCCTGGGACATAAAGCAAAATTTTAAATCCATAATTTCTTGCACTCTTGAAGAAGTTTACGAGGTTGTTGATGCCATTGAGACTGAAGACCCCGAACAGTTAAAAGAGGAGTTGGGAGATTTACTTTTTCAAATTATTTTTTATAGCCAGCTAGGTCAAGAGCAAAATCTGTTTGACTTTGACGACATTATTAGCCTGATCACCACGAAATTACTGCGACGACATCCCCATGTATTTCCTCTGGGTACCCTGACTTCTGTGAGAGATACGAAGGAGGCTGTAAATGCAGATACCATAAACCAGTCTTGGGAGGCTATTAAGCAACAAGAGCGAACTAAAAAGGGTGCCAGCCAAATTTTTGATGATATACCTCTGGCATTACCGGCTTTAACTCGCGCAGTAAAGTTGCAAAAGCGAGCGTCTACGGTTGGTTTTGACTGGCCAAGTATTGTTCTTGTGGTTGCTAAAATTAATGAAGAGATTGAGGAGCTAAATACTGAGATGGCTGAAGGAGATGAGGATAGTATTGTCGAAGAACTTGGTGATATTATGTTCAGTTGTGTGAATCTTGCGCGTCACTTAAAGCGTGACCCAGAGACTGTGATGCGCCATGCTAATAGAAAATTTCAACGACGATTTCAAACAATGCAGAGCTTTCTAGGTGATCAGGATTTTGATCAGTTGTCTGATCATCAGATGGAGTCACTCTGGACTCAGGTAAAACAAGCAGAGCAATAAATTGATGTCAAAGGCCTGAATTTAGAGTGTTTACATCACAAACCAGGGTTGTTCAGCTATGGCATTCGGTGTATCGTACCGAGCTTAACGTTGAAGCTAAATTCGTCTGCGTGAAAAAGGATTTAGGCAATCAAATGCGCGACGACAATACTTACAACAAGGTAGTCAGCACGCGTATTTTGGTGTACCCCGCAGATAATTGAGGAATTGTGTTAATGAGAGTTATATTGTTAGGACCACCAGGCGCGGGGAAAGGCACTCAAGCGCAGTTTATTACCAAGAGATACTCTGTTCCGCAAATCTCTACTGGCGATATGCTGCGAGCTGCGGTTAAGGCTGAGTCACCTTTGGGACTGGAAGTGAAAGGTATTATGGCCTCTGGTGGTTTGGTTTCAGATGAGCTTATTATCGCTTTAGTACAAGAGCGAATCACACAAAATGACTGTGCTAAGGGGTTTTTATTTGACGGATTCCCAAGGACAATTCCTCAGGCTCAGGCAATTATTGATGCTGGGATTATTATTGATGCTGTGGTTGAAATAAGTGTTGATGATGAAGAGATTGTCGCTCGTTTGAGTGGTCGAAGAGTTCATGAAGATTCGGGTCGAATTTACCATATTGACCACAATCCGCCGCAACATCCTGGTGTTGATGACCAAACAGGTGATGCATTGATTCAGCGCCCAGATGATTCAGAAGATACTGTTCGTAATCGACTAAAGGTTTATCATGAGCAAACTAAACCTTTAGTAGCGTTTTATAATCAATTGTCTGAATCTCAAAATGAGGCGCCTAAATTTTCAACAGTCAATGGCCTAGGGTTACTGTCGGACGTTCAGGCAAGGTTGATCGAGGCTCTCTAACGAGTTCCGGGGGATACGCCGTGTTGCGCATGGGTCAAACAATGCGGTCTAGCCACAATGCTCTACGCTAAGGATTCCTTACACTATCATGACCATCATATTGGCTATAGAAACATCCACAGATGCCTGTTCGGTTGCATTATCCAGCGGCCCTGATACATTTTATCGTTTTGCTCAGGAGCCTCGCTCTCATACTCAGTTAGTTATGCCAATGGTGAATGAGGTGCTTAGTGATGCGAAAATCGGGGCATCGGCTATTGACGTTATTGGTGTTTCTATAGGTCCTGGTTCCTTCACGGGTCTTCGTATAGGTTTTGCAGTGACTCAAGGTCTTGCCTTTGGGTTAAATTTACCTGTTATTGGGGTTTCTTCATTAGAGATTATGGTTGCTACTTATTTGCGTCAGCACCCCTCTTTAGCTCAGCAGATGGAACATGGCGATAAAATAGTATCGGTGTTAGATGCGCGGATGGGTGAATATAATTGTGGTTGCTATTGGATTGACAGCAACGGACAGATTTTCTCGGAACACACCGATATATTACTTAGTCGATCTGATGCCTTAGCATGGATCCAAACACTTCAGCCAACGGCTGTTATTGGTGAAACCAAGAAATTATTTACAGAAACCTCCATTTGGAAAAATAGTATTGCAGAGATTCACCCTGAAGCCATTGATTTACTTGAGATTACCAATTCAAGACATGCAGATGGACAGGCTCTATCCATCAAAGATATTGAGTTGGTGTATCTAAGAGGAACAGATGCTTGGCAAAAACGGACGCGATTGAGAGATAAAAAAAATGGGTAGAAGGATAGCATTTATAGGGCTTGGTGTTATGGGGTCTCCTATGGCTGGTTGGTTAGCTAAGCACGGACATTTAGTAACCGTTTACAATCGAACTACAAGTGTTGCGCAAACATGGATAGATACCTATGGTGGTCAAATTGCATTGACACCAGCTGAGGCTGCAAAAGATGCTGAGTTTGTGTTGATATGCGTTGGCAATGATAATGATGTTCGAGAGGTTATGTCTGGTGATAATGGTGTTTTTTCTGCGGTAACTCAAGGTACGGTTATTATTGACCATACGACAACATCAGCAAATCTTTCAGAACAACTTGCTGCTGAAGCACTACAACATCAATGCTATTTCATGGATGCGCCAGTTTCCGGTGGTCAGCAAGGTGCTGAAAATGGTCACCTGACAGTTATGTGTGGCGGTGATGAGAAGATATTTGAACGTGTTTCAGACACTGTTAGAGCCTACGCAAAGGCGGTAACTTTATTGGGTCCTGTTGGGAGTGGTCAGCTGTGTAAGATGGTAAACCAAATTTGTATAGCTGGTGTGGTTCAGGGGCTTGCTGAAGGCCTTAATTTTGCTCGGCGAGCAGGTTTAGACGCTTATCAAGTAGTAGATGTGATTTCGCAGGGTGCCGCGCAGTCATGGCAAATGGAAAACCGCTATCAAACTATGTTAGCAGGTGACTATGAACACGGCTTCGCTGTTCAATGGATGCGCAAAGATTTGGCATTTGCATTAGAAGAGGCGGAGCGAAATGGCAGTGTGCTGCCGGTTACTCAGTTAGTCGATCAGTTTTATGCTGAGGTGCAAGAGATGGGTGGAGACCGTTGGGATACATCAAGTCTTTTGGCGCGACTAGTACCTGAATAGGATAGTAAATTCGTCAATATGCTAAAAATACCTAAACTTGGCGCTATGTATACGCCAAATATATTCGGCAAAAGAGGTTGTTATTGTGTTGGACAAAGAAAACTTTAATTTTAACTTAACGCAATTTTTGGACTCATCTCCAACTCCGTTTCATGCGGTATCATCAATGATTAGGATACTAGGTGACGCAGGCTTTAACGAGCTACGAGAGGCAGATGAGTGGACCCTAACTGCAGGCGAAAAGTACTTCGTGACGCGCAACCAATCATCCATTATTGCCTTTGTCATGGGGCATGAAATGCTCTCTGACTCAGGTATTAATATGGTTGGCGCTCATACAGACAGCCCGTGTTTGATGGTAAAGCCCGACCCTGAAATAACTGCTCACGGCTGTTTTCAATTGGGTGTTGAAGTGTATGGCGGTGCCTTGCTTAACCCTTGGTTTGATCGCGACCTATCCATTGCAGGACGTCTTGTATACAGAGATGCAACAGGGCAGCTCAAACAAACGTTGGTAGACTTCAAACGCCCAGTTGCTACTATTCCGAATTTGGCCATTCATCTTGATCGAGAGGCTAACAGCGGTCATTCGGTGAATCCTCAAAAAGATATTTCTCCTATCCTCATGTTGGCAAACATTAAAACTGAAAGTGAGGAAAATAAAGGTGACTTTCGAACGCTTTTAGCAGAACAATTTCTTGCTAATAAAGAAACAGTGGTTGACTACGAGCTATGCTTTTATGACACACAGGGCGCTGCATTGATAGGGTTTAAAAATGAGTTTATTGCCTCGGCCAGACTAGACAACCTACTCAGTTGTTTTGTGGCTTCACAGGCGCTTGTTCACGCCGATACTACCGAAACCTGTTTAATGGTTTGTAATGACCATGAGGAAGTGGGAAGTGTGTCTGCTAGTGGCGCTGATGGGCCTTTTTTAGAGATGGTAACTGCGCGAATATGCGCAGCTCAAGATTCTTCTGTCGATCTCAGTCGCATCATTAATAAATCCTTAATGATCTCCTGTGATAATGCTCATGCAATGCATCCAAATTTTTCACAAAAACATGATCCAAATCACATGCCTCTACTAAATGGCGGGCCTGTTATAAAAATCAATGTAAAGCAGAGATATGCAACAAACAGTCTCACTTCAAGTCTTTTCAAACAGCTTTGTATGTATACGGATGTGCCTGTCCAGTCTTTTGTGTCTCGAAATGATATGGGTTGTGGCAGCACTATAGGGCCAATTACATCGGCAAGACTTGGTGTGCCCACGCTCGATGTTGGTATCCCACAGTTGGCTATGCATTCCTGCCGAGAAATGACTGGAGCAGAGGATCCATTGCGATTAGCCCGGGTTCTACAAGAATTTTTCCAAAGTAATACAGATATGCCAAGTATGGCTGGCTAGGCTTGTTGCAGGACTCTTTTTAATGGTTTTTTTATGGCGAATACATTATGGATAAAAAACGCGTCTTAACTGGCATCACTACCTCTGGTACACCCCACTTGGGAAATTACGTTGGTGCTATTAGACCTGCAGTAGAGGCTAGTCTGACCGGCGACTTTGAATCATTCTTTTTTCTCGCAGATTACCATGCGTTAATTAAGTGCCAAGATCCAGAGATGGTTAATCAGTCGACGTTAGAAATTGCAGCCGCTTGGTTGGCTTTGGGGCTAGACCCTAACCAAGTAACTTTTTACAGGCAGTCTGATATTCCCGAAATCCCTGAGTTGACGTGGTTTTTAACATGCATGACCGCAAAAGGCTTAGTTAACCGCGCTCATGCATACAAGAGCGCAGTGCAGCTCAATGACGAGCAATGCGAGGATCCAGATTTTGGTATTTCTATGGGCCTGTTTAGTTATCCAATTTTAATGGCAGCGGATATTCTAATGTTCAATGCTCATAATATCCCTGTGGGACGAGATCAAATTCAACACATAGAGATGGCAAGGGACATTGCTCAGCGTTTTAATCACCACTATGGAGAATTATTTGTGCTTCCAACCGCTCAGGTGGATGACGATTCGGCCGTATTGCAAGGTTTAGATGGACGCAAAATGAGTAAAAGCTATGGCAATACTATTCCTCTTTTTTTAACTGAGAAAAAACTAAAAAAACATATAAATAAAATTAAAACAAACCTCTTAGAGCCCGGAGATCCAAAAGATCCGGATAGTTCTGCGGTGTTTCAGATTTGGCAGGCTTTTGCGTCTCAAGATGAGATTGATTACATGCGCGACGCTTTTGCACAGGGCATTGCTTGGGGCGAAGCAAAGAAGAAGTTGTTTGAGTTGGTTAACAGTCAATTGAACGAGCCCCGAGAGCGCTACTTTGAACTGATGGCAAGGCCTGAAGAGGTAGAAAATATTCTATCGGTAGGTGCAGATAAGGCACGGGTGCATAGTTCAGCGCTAATCGCTAAGTTACGTAATGCCGTCGGATTGAGGCGTTTGTCATGATGATGCTAAATTCTTTTTGGTGATGAGACTTCAGCATTTCCTATGTATAATGCCGCCCACTGATCGCGTTTAGTTACATTAACGTAAACCCTGAATAAGACTTATTAAATATTATCGGAGTGCTTTATGAGCCGTTTTAATCTAATTTCTGCAACCCTTTTAGTCACTGCTACGCTTAGCGGATGTGGCGTTGATCAATCTGACCGAGGATTGACCTCTAGCCAAGAGCAGCAGGTTGCGGAACGCATAGCACCGGTAGGTAATGTTTCAATGGCTGGCGATATAGCCAGTGCGCCAGCTGCCGTATCAATGGCATCGGTAGCAAAGGTAATGCTCTCGGAAGGATCAGAACATACGGTTAAAATGCTAAATATGGGTGACGGTGGTAGTATGATTTTTGAACCTGCTGTAATCAAAGTATCTAAAGGCGACACTATTCACTTCAAGGCTGTTGACCTATCACATAACTCAGCAACAATTGACGGTATGATTCCTGCAGGTGCCACTGATTGGGCCGGCGCTTTGAGCCAAGATATTAGTGTGACACTGGATACAGAAGGGGTATATGTTTATCAGTGTGATCCCCACGCAATGATGGCTATGGTCGGTGTTATTCAGGTCGGAGAGGCGGTGAATATGAGCGAAATTCAAGCGGCTGCAGAGAATCAAGCGTCTCGCTTTATGATGAATACCGATCGTTTAACCAGCTATCTAGCGCAATTGTAAGTTTGCTTGGGTGACGTTACGGTGCAAGAAGTGTGATTGGCCCGACTGATTATTTATAATTTTTAAAAAAGGTTCAAGTGAGGGTTTGCACCTTTTTTTGTGGGCAGTCCTCTAAAAACCCCTTATTGAACATTCAAGCAGCAAGCTACCTCGATGTTAATACGGTAACTACGCGATTTTTATACGAGTCTGGGTTGGCTTTTTAAGCGGTTTGACTTTGTTTTTCGGTTCTCTTTTTTGAGCGCTCTTTTAAATTCTCTAGCGATCTTTGCTCAGTTACTAGGGGCCATTCAAGACCCCCGTCAGGCGATATTTATATTTTTGGACCGGCGTTGAGAATCTTATCTGAGGGTGCAAAACCACTAATGTTCTCGACAAAAAGTTGGGCTAGTTTACTTGCTTCTTGATCATAGTGATTAGCATCGGACCAAGTTCCTCGCGGGTTTAAATAGGCTTTATCAACACCCTCTATGTGCGTTGGAATATCCAGATTCAGCATCGACAAATGCTCGGTCTCACAGTGACGTAATTGACCCTTAGTAATAGCTGTGATGATCGCGCGCGTCACAGGGATGGGAAATCGGCTGCCATCTCCATCGGCCCCACCAGATCCGCCAGTCCAGCCTGTATTGACTAGATACACTTGAGATCCAAACTCTTCTACCCGTTTCATTAACAATTCGGCGTATACACTAGCCTTACGAGGCATGAAGGGCGCGCCAAAACAGGTGGAAAAAGTAGGATTAATACCTGATTCAGCACCCAGCTCAGTTGACCCTACTCTTGCAGTATATCCGCTAAGAAAATGATAAGCCGCTGCCTCTTTAGATAAAATAGATACAGGCGGCAGGACCCCGGTTACATCACAGGTTAAGAAGACGATGTTTTTCGGTTCTCCAGCTTGATTTTCAATACGACGCTTTTCGACATGCTCCAAAGGGTAGCTGCAACGACCATTCTCGGTTAAAGATGTATCAGCATAGTCGGCAACTCTGGTATGTTCATTCGCCGCTACATTTTCGACAATAGCACCAAATTTAATCGCGTCCCAAATAACGGGCTCATTTTTCTTACTAAGATTAATAGTTTTTGCGTAGCATCCACCCTCAAGATTAAACACTACACCCTTGCCCCAACCGTGCTCATCATCACCAATTAAGAAACGGTTTGGGTCCGCAGAGAGCGTAGTTTTACCTGTGCCAGAGAGACCAAAAAATAGTGCTGTATCACCGTCATCACCGACATTGGCGGCACAGTGCATAGGCATTACATCTTTTTCAGGGAGTAAAAAGTTTTGTACTGAAAACATGGCTTTCTTCATTTCACCGGCGTAACGCAT
>DNBN01000058.1:33741-34004 GCA_003491845.1 Porticoccaceae bacterium
ACCTTGCGCTGTGCAAAATTAATAATTACGACACCTTCACTATTGGTACCATCAACTGCCGGCTCACAGACAAAATTGGCTGCGTGAAGTATTTTCCAAGATTCTTTTCCGCCTTGATTATATTTGTCAGGACGGATAAACATATTACGCCCAAACAAACCGTGCCAAGCGGTTTCTGTGGTCAGTTTAACCGGGATATAGTGTGCAGAATCTTGACCAACATGTAAGTGCGAGACAAAACGTTCTTTAGAAGCCATGTAGTC
>DNBN01000006.1:0-6039 GCA_003491845.1 Porticoccaceae bacterium
GAATCTCTAGTATGGTCTGGGGCAAGATAAGACCATAGGCTACCACTACTAATATATCGGCATTTAACTGAGATAATATTTCGTGTTGCTCTGGATTTTTTAAAGAGATTGGTTGAAAAACGTCAATGTTGTAATCTAGAGAGAGCTTTTTCACAGGACTTTGATTTATTTTTTTGCCTCGTCCAGAGGGGCGATCAGGCTGAGTATAAACAGCGACCACATCAAAACCTTCATCAATTACTGATTGCAAATGTTTGGCGGCGAAATCCGGTGTTCCAGCAAAAACAACTCTCACCTTACTTATATCCTTTTTACTTTTTTTTCATTTTTTTGCGGATAATCTGGCGTTTCAGGGGCGATAAATAGTCCACAAATAACTTTCCCTCTAAGTGATCTATTTCATGCTGAATACAGACTGCCAGAAGCCCTTCTGCTTCTTTTTTGAAGGCTATACCTTCGCCATCCAATGCTGAGATCATTACATGGCAGGGTCTTTCAACGGTTTCATAAAAACCTGGAATAGAGAGACAGCCCTCGTCATATGGCTGAGTGGCTTCATCAAGCACTTCAATTTCAGGGTTAATGAACACTTGAGGATCTGAATTGTCTTCACTGAGGTCCATCACAATGACCCGCTGATGGACATCAACCTGTGTCGCAGCAAGCCCAATACCCTTGGCATCTATCATGGTTTCAAACATATCGTTTAAAAGCTGTTTTACTTTTTTATCTACCATCACAACGGGCAGCGCTGTAGTGCGCAAGCGTGGGTTTGGGTACTGAAGAATATTGAGTATGGCCATAGTGTTGTTTGTAATATGTTTATCTATTTATGACTACTGCGAACTGTCTACAGAGTCTATCGTCGCGAAGCCCAGAGTATACACGATCAGGTTGAGTCGCGCGCAAGTCCTAAACAAGAATCATCATCGAAAATAGGTTTAGTTAGTTTTGGCCTTGATTCACAGTGACATTTGCCTGGTTATGTGCAGATTTTATGTTATTTGGGCTTCATGTTGATGTTGCACGATTATTTAAATTGATTATAAGTCCTATTTTTAATAAGGCAGTCTATATTAAAAGTGAATTAAAGGGATTTGATGCGCTGACCATCGTTGAATCAGTGAGATTAAATATTATATGACGGCCATCGTTTGGTTTTTATTTTGCGTTGAAAGTGCATATGTGAGGGAGAAGTATTCGTGAAATTTGATAAACAAAAGGAGATTGAGTTAGCACTCATAGCCCAACAAATCAGTGGATTGACCTTGAAAGTTCAAGCTGAACTTCTAGCTATAACATCAACATATACTGAGCTTTTTGTCGGAGACTTCGACGCGTACTCTTTACCCGAAAAAACTGCTATATGTCATTTTCGTGAGCAATATGAAAAGACAAATTGGCAGTCATTTGTCAGCGATACATTTGACATATTAGATCGGACTAACGCTAGGGTTATTCCAATTACCAGTGAACAATATCCTCCTCAGCTTCTACATATTTCTAGTGCTCCGCCAGTACTTTATATCAGAGGCTCTATTGACAATTTACACTTACCTCAGATAGCGGTAGTGGGTAGCCGTAAGATGACAAAAGGCGGACAGCGAAATGCCCATGATTTTTCTCGATTTTTAGCCAATAGTGGTTTTGTGATTACTAGCGGTTTAGCGCTGGGCATTGATGGAGCAGCTCACACAGGTGCAATGGAGGCCCATAGTGGGACTACCATTGGGGTTGTAGCCACCGGTATTGACAAAATTTATCCAAAGCAGCATAGATACCTCGCTGAGAAAATTATCGCTTCAGGTGGATCCTTAGTATCTGAATTTAGGCCTGCAACCGATCCTTTGCCTAGACACTTTCCGCAACGCAATCGACTTATCAGTGGTTTAAGTGTTGGCGTACTGGTTGTAGAGGCGGCAATTAAAAGCGGTTCATTGATTACAGCGCGCACTGCGCTAGAGCAAAATCGAGAGGTCTTTTCGGTCCCAGGATCTATTCATAGCCCACAGAGTAAGGGCTGTCATTGGTTAATAAAGCAAGGCGCAACTTTGGTTGAAGAGGCTGAAGATATCATTACGCAATTGGCAGGCTCTCTGGCAGGGCTCGACCAGGCACTGAGTCAAGGCAAAATGTCTCATAAAGTAGGAATGGATTTTGACCAGGACGAGCGCGTACTCCTTGATATAATGGGCTTTGACCTTATAGATCTTGACACGTTGATTGAAGGCAGTAAGTGGTCAGTTAAAAAATTAACACAAATGCTTATTTGTTTAGAATTACGCGGCGCTATCGATAGCCAAAATGGCCATTATCAACGGCGAGTTTAAGGTTATGTTGAGAACCGTGGCTAAGGCTTTAGCCATTGAAATAGCTCGCTTTTAGATGTTTTTGATGTTGATTTTGTTGCACATATTTCACACTTAAGGTAGTCTGCCGAATTATTGATTTTGGACGCTTAACTATGAACTCTCCTTTCGTTGCTATTTTAATGGGCTCTGACTCTGACTTGCCAGTTATGGAGGCAAGCTTTGATATTCTTAGAAAATTTGATATTCCTTTTGAAGTTAAAGTCACCTCTGCGCATCGCACGCCTGCTGCGACGCACAGCTTTGTAACAGATGCAGATGCTCGTGGTTGTGCAGCGTTCATTTGTGCTGCAGGAATGGCTGCTCATTTGGCTGGAGCGGTCTCTGCAACTACATTAAAGCCGGTAATAGGCGTTCCTATTAATGGGTCATTAGATGGCCTTGATGCTTTGCTTTCAACGGTTCAAATGCCTGGCGGCATTCCTGTGGCCACAGTTGCTATCGGTAAGGCTGGTGCAAAGAATGCAGCTTACCTGGCAGCGCAAATCATTGGTGTTTCAGATCCTGAAATGCATCAGAAATTAATTGATGAGCGCGCAGCTAATGCCGAGGCTATTATTGCTAAAGATGCGGCACTTCAGGAAAGTCTGAAAAATAATAAATAAGTGCATTGATCACTGTGTATGTTCAGGCAGAAATAAATCGAGCCGTTGCAAGTCTGAAGAAAGGAGGTGTTATAGCCTATCCTACTGAAGCTGTTTGGGGGTTGGGTTGTGATCCCAACAATATCCAGGCTATTGAGAAAGTTCTCGGACTGAAAAAACGATCGGTGGATAAAGGACTTATTTTAATTGGCAGTAGTGCTGATCAATTTTCTGGATATATCCAGGGCCTTGATGGGCCCCAGAAAGAATTGTTTAAAACTTTACAGAGCCGACCAACGACATGGCTTGTTCCTGATAATGGTACGGCGTCGCAGTGGGTGGTTGGTGAGCACGACACTGTTGCTCTTCGAATTACAGACCATCCTGTTGCCAAGGCGCTGTGTGATGTTTTTGGTGGACCGATTGTATCTACCTCTGCAAACCCCCAAGGTAAGCCTGCGGCCATTGAGGCTGCAGATGTCGAGGCCTATTTCGAGGATAGTTTAGACCACTACGTGACGGGCTGTGTCGCTGGCATTCAATCTGTCAGTGAAATTAAAAATTTACTTACCGGAGAGGTTCTTCGTTCTGGCTAAAAACACTCTAATCGACAAGCAAGAGGTAAAAGATTACCTGCTTCACCTTCAAGATCAGATGTGCTCAGATCTAGAGGGTGAGGACGGCAGTGTTTGGCTAGAAGACAGTTGGCAAAGGGACCAAGGTGGCGGTGGACGCAGTCGTACGCTGTCCGATGGGCCTTTATTAGAAAAAGCAGGCGTCAACTTTTCCCATGTGTTTGGCGATCAGCTACCTGATGCTGCCACCAAAGCTAGGCCTGAACTTGTGGGTTGTAGTTGGGAGGCTTTTGGAGTGTCGGTGGTCATTCATCCGCTAAATCCCTTTGTGCCCACTGCCCATGCTAACGTTCGATTTTTTATTGCCCAGCGAGAAAACGCAGACCCTGTCTGGTGGTTTGGCGGTGGTTATGATCTAACTCCTTTTTATGGAAACGTGCAGGACTGCCAGCACTGGCATCGAACCGCCAAAGCCGCTTGTGACCCCTTTGGGAAAGACGTCTATCCGCAGCTAAAGGCTAATTGCGATAGCTATTTTTATTTGCCTCATCGCAACGAAGCGAGAGGTATCGGCGGTGTATTTTTTGATGATTTCAATGAACTAGAGTTCGCTACTAGTTTTGCCTTTATGCGCAGTATCGGTAATAGTTTTATGCCTGCATATTTGCCTATTTTAAGAGCGCGACATGGGCAGCCCTATGGTGAAAAAGAGCGTCAGTTTCAACTGTATCGCCGTGGCCGCTATGTAGAGTTCAACTTGGTGCATGATCGTGGCACTTTATTTGGCTTGCAAAGTAATGGTCGAACGGAATCTATTTTGATGTCCCTGCCACCGCTTGTTCGTTGGGAGTATCAATGGGAGCCAGCCAAAAATAGCCCAGAAGCAGAGCTGTATAATTACTATTTAAAGCCTCGGGACTGGATCTAATGAACGATCGTTACGCAGTTTTTGGAAATCCTATCGCGCACAGTAAGTCGCCACTAATCCACACATTGTTTGCAGAGCATGCGAAACAAAATTTGAGTTATACCAGTCAACATGTTGAAGAAGACGGATTTTTTCTAGCGGCAAAGCAATTTTTTGAAGCTGGTGGTCGAGGACTCAATATTACTTTACCGTTTAAACAGATAGCCTTTGAGTATGCTGATATAACCACAGAGCGCGCCACTATTGCTGGTGCAGTCAATACACTGTTAGTGGATAAAAAAGGTAATATTGTTGGAGATAATACTGACGGAATTGGGTTAGCCAATGATCTTCTGAATAATTTGGGGTGGCAGATTAAAGCAAAAAGACTGTTAGTGCTGGGTGCAGGTGGTGCAGTTCGTGGAATTTTGCAGTCATTGTTGGCACACCATCCGCAGCATATTGTTATTGCAAATCGATCCGTGGATAAGGCGCTTAGTCTGTCAAAGCAGTTTGCAGAATCCGGTTATGTCTTGGGTTGCGGTCTTGATATGTTGGCGGGGCAGGAATTTGACATCATCATTAACGGTACCAGTATCGCGTTAAGCGGGGGCAATCTAGACTTACCAGACACTTTATTACTGTCGCCAAACAGTAGTTGCTATGACCTGATGTATGGTGCAGATCCCAGTGCATTTCTTACCTGGGCAGCTCAGCGAGGTGCCCAAGTATCTGATGGCTTGGGTATGCTGGTAGAGCAAGCTGCCGAATCTTTTTATCTTTGGCGTGGTGTTAAGCCTTCAACTCAAGGTGTTATTGACGCGTTGCGACGCACTCTCTAGGGCACGCAGCTTGGTGTTTTTTGTGGGCCTCATGTCTCAGCTAAATACTGATTTTTTAACTTAACGTAGTTAGCGGGTGAATAAGTAAAAAAATGTCGCTCTTTGTCGGTTATGGAGCGTAAGCACTTGCAGGGGTTCCCAACATAAACCGCACCGCTTTTAACTGTTTTTCCTGGCGGCACAACGCAGCCGGCACCGATAATAACGTGAGATTCAATTACTGCCCCGTCGTTAATAATGGCGCCATTACCGATCAAAACACGGTCACTAATGGAGCACCCGTGTAATATTGCACCATGGCCAATAATGACATCACTGCCAATGGTCAGAGGCCAGCCAGCAGGATTAAAGTCAGATGCATGGGTTATGTGCAGCACAGCATTGTCTTGAACGCTGGTTCTAGCGCCAATGGTAATGCTGTGCATATCACCTCTGATTACTGCGCCGGGCCACACAGAGGAATCTTCACCTAAACTGACATCGCCAATAACCGTTGCTGCTGGGTCAATATATACCCTAGGACTAATTTGTGGAGAATTTCCACCATGAGTGCGAATAGAGTGATCCATAATCTTTAAAGCCATATATAATAGGGGATCCTATTGTGGTGATATTGACATGGTTTTTTCAACTAAAAAACGATTTATTGCAGGTGTTACCTGCCCTAAGTGTGCCGAAATGGACAAAATGCAGGTCTATGCCGAGGCCGGTGTCGATTATAGAGAATGTGTTAGCTGTGGTTTTAAAGATGAGATGCGCCTG
>DNBN01000006.1:6148-6447 GCA_003491845.1 Porticoccaceae bacterium
TCAACTAAAAAACGATTTATTGCGGGAGTAACATGCCCAAAATGCGCTGTAATGGATAAATTGCAGGCGTATTCTGAGGAAGGTGTTGATTATCGCGAGTGTGTTGGTTGTGGCTTTAAAGATCAGATGCGCGTCTCATCCATGCCAAAGGAAGTTCAGACACGCGTTAATACGACCGAAGAACAAATCGCTATGCAGACCAGTGCAGTGAGAATACTTGACCCCAACGGCTAAGATCCCTGTTAAAGGCTGTTTGAGATAATTCTTTATTAAATTGGCAAAGATCGTTGAATTTGATC
>DNBN01000286.1:0-11938 GCA_003491845.1 Porticoccaceae bacterium
CTATCCAGCTGAGCTACGAGTGCATCTAGGTCTCATTTCTGAGGTCGCGTACTATAGGTGAGGGGAGTGATTGAGTCAACTAATGAGGCTGGCTAAAGATGATTATTTTGAATGTTCAGCGGTCTTGGGATATACAAAGTCCAGCTATAATTGATTTAAATGATTAATTATCCTTGCGGATAGCCGCTAAGAAGGTATGGTTAAATGGGAAAAGTGAGAAATCTAGTATGATTAATTTGTTGGCAAAAGGGTTAAAAGCACTCAATTCGGATGATAGTCCATGGCAAATTAGCTTGGCACTCTGTCTTGGTTTACTTGTAGGTCTAACCCCATTACTGACAGTGCATAATATGTTTTTATTACTATTGGTGCTAATTGTGCGGGTTAATCTGGGTGTCTTTAGCCTCAGTTTAGGCATTTTTTCTGGTGTTGCTTATGTTATTGATCCTTTGTCAGAGGGCTTTGGGTTCTGGTTGTTGCATGTAGAGAGTTTACAGAGTTTCTGGACAGCCATGTATCAGATCAGTTTTTGGAGGCTATTGCAGTTCAATAATAGTTTAGTGCTGGGAAGTTTATGTCTGTGTCTGTTGCTTGTACCTGCTGTTTTTATTGGGTCTAAAGTATTGATTGAGCAATACCGATTAACGATTATGTCTTGGGTGCAGAGACGTCGGTTAATTGTCTGGTTAAAAAGTAGTCGTGTGTTTAGTGCTTACTTATTGCTAAATGATAGGAGCGCTAAATGACACAATGGATAAGACCCTGGGGTGTGGTCATCTTATTGGTCCTGATATTAGGAACAGTGTTGTTCGCTAATAGTCTTTTAAAGCACTTCATCATTACTAGGGGTACTGAATTGAATGGCGCCAAGGTCGAATTGGAGTCTTTAAATCTCGATTTATGGCCAGCCATGCTTGAACTTAAGGGATTTAGGGTCACTGATGCGCAAAACCCTATGGTTAATCTGATCGATATTGGTTGGATTAAGCTTCACCTTGATGGTGTCATGCCAATTCAAAAGCCACTTATTATAGATCGCCTTGAGTTAAGTCAGTTACAAATTAATAGTCCGCGTAACGACTCAGGAGTATTGGATAAAAAATCACCAAACAGACGCCCTGAATATGATTTTACAGCTGTGTTGCCCAATTTATCCATGGACGATATGGTACCAATGTTGTCTGTGGCAGAGCAACAAATAATGGTTGAGATCAGTTCTACTCAACAGCAGATTCAGCTTGTCAAGTCGCGCTGGGAAGCAAATATTGAGCAGCTACCGAGTGAAGATAAACTTGCGGAATACCAGGCGCGTTGGAAGCGTCTAAGCAATGCTAGTTTTATACAAAAATTACAGGGTTTAAAGGCACTTAAGGATGATTTAGCTAAAGATATAGATTTTATGCAGTCATTAGAAACACAGCTGCAAGAGGATCAGTTAAAAGTTGAGCGTAGCCTAGCAGATATCAGAGCACTGCCAGCTGAGATGGCCGAGCTGTTAATAAAAAACGCTGGATTGTCAGTTGATAATATTCAATTTGCAAAGCGCGTTTTAGGTAAGCAAATAGATCGCTGGTTAGCTGGTGTTCAGATGGCCGTCGGCGGAGCATCAGGTAATGGAGAGAAAATGGCGCTTAAGAGAGGGCAAGGCAGACTAGTTAACTTTCGGGAAAAGAGCTCTTCACCGAAATTATTGCTGCGTGAGGCAGTTTTTTCTGGTTATCTGTTACTTGCTGACAGTGAGTTACTCCTTGAGGGCAGTTTGACCAATATAGGCTACCCATTAAATGCGGTTGATGAGCCTGCAAGCCTCGAGATAAATGCACAGGGAGAGGCTGATGAACAGCTGATCTTTAGTGCCGTCTTGAGTCATGATAAAGGCGTTGCACAGAGTCAATTTAACCTAGATATGAAAAATGTAGCATTTAGCAATACAACTCTTGCGGTGTTACCAAATATATCTTTTTGGTTAAGTGAAGGTTCATTAGATTTAAGTGCTAGGGGCTCTGTTTCAACAACAGCAATAGATAGCTATATTATGGCATCTTTGCGCGATGCTAGGATAGAGATAGATCAAAAAGTGGCAGGAAAGACTGAACAGATGATTGTTGAAGCATTTAACGCCATTAATCAAGGAGATCTGGATGTCACGCTTTCTGGGGCGTTAGATAATCCATCGGTTCGCGTTAGCTCAAATGTAGATAAAATTGTCGGTGCCGTTTTAGCATCCGAGCTTGACGGCCAGTTATCGCAGCTAAAGCGGTCGCTAACCAATGTATTAATCACTCAGGTTGAGAGTTCTTTTGAGGAGCTAGGTAGTCAAGGTGACTTTTTAGTTGATCTTCAAGTTTTATTGAAAGAACGCCAACAGGCCATACCTCGAATTTAGTTAATGTTTTAAAATATTTACCCAGAATAGCTAATAGCTATTTCCATGGTTTCTTTGAGCTCCTCCATGACTACATAACTGGTTGATTCTTGTACTGCGGGCAACTTTAGAATACGGTTGCCCAGTAGCTCTCGGTATGCGCCCATATCGGCAACCCTAGCTTTAAGTAAATAGTCATAATTTCCGGAGACTAAGAAGCAGCTCTGTACATTCTCCAGATCTAGCACCGAACTACGAAATTCTTCAAAGTTTTTTTGAGAGGTGTGGTTGAGTCGAATTTGTACGAAAACAACTAGACCTGCAGCTAATTTTTGTGGACAAAGCTCGGCACTATAGCCAAGTATGTGACCGCTGCGCTCCATTCTCTTAACTCGCTCTATGCAAGGCGTTACTGAGAGTCCTACCTGTCGCGCAAGGTCCGTGTAACTTATGCGCCCATCTTTTTGAAGGATACGCAAAATATTGCGATCAATTTTACCTAGAGTGTCTGCATTGTTAGATTTTTCCTTCATTTTACATCCTTTTCTTGAGTTCATTGAATCTTATTTTAAATTTTAGTGTTTTTTCTCGTTAATAAACAATAATCACTAAAATATTATAATATTAACGGTAAATAAGTAATAAATATTATGCCTATTATTTAAAATAGCCAGATAAAGTTTACTCAAATATGGCTTAACTAAAAGGATAAGTAATCATGTTGATAGGCGTGCCAAAAGAAATTAAAAATCATGAGTATCGGGTCGGTTTAATTCCTTCTTCAGTATTGGAATTGTCTAAACACGGCCATAAGGTACTTGTCGAGCATAGTGCGGGTCTGGGAATTGACTTTAGCGATCAAGAATATATCGCCGCTGGTGCTGAGATCGTTACTACCGCCACGGAAATATTTGCTAGGGCTGATATGATAGTGAAAGTCAAAGAGCCTCAGGCTCAGGAGTGTAAGATGTTGCGCCCAGGTCAAGTTTTATACACTTACTTGCATCTTGCTCCAGATCCAGAACAAACACAATTACTGATTGATTCTGGTGCTATTTGTATTGCCTATGAAACAGTCACAGACCCACAAGGGGGATTACCTCTTTTAGCGCCGATGTCTGAAGTTGCTGGTCGCATGTCGGTGCAGGCTGGGGCGCATCATTTAGAAAAAGCTCAGGGTGGACGAGGCGTTCTATTGGCTGGAGTGCCTGGTGTTGCGCCGGCAAAAGTCTTAGTAATTGGTGGCGGTGTAGTGGGTGACAATGCCGCATTAATGGCTGTTGGGATGGGTGCTGATGTGACAATCTTGGATCGTTCTATACCGCGGTTAAGGCAGTTAGATAATGAGTATGAAGGCCGAGCGCATTGTGTCTATTCAACGGCATCTGCTATTGAAGAATATGCATTAGAAGCGGATCTAGTCATTGGTGCTGTTCTTGTTCCTGGTGCTGCTGCGCCTAAATTACTTAGCGCAGACTTAATTGGTCGTATGAAAAAAGGTAGCGTAGTGGTCGATGTCGCCATTGATCAGGGCGGATGTTTTGAGACATCTAAGGCAACCACTCATGCTCAACCGACCTATGTGATTGACGAAGTAGTTCACTACTGTGTGGCTAATATGCCTGGTGGAGTGGCGCGCACAGCGACTATGGCACTAAATAACGCAACCTTACCCTATGCAATTGCCTTGGCTAACAATCCTGTGGCCGCTTTGCTTAATGATGAGCATTTACAAAATGGTTTGAACGTTTACAAAGGTTTGGTGACGTATCAGGCGGTAGCTGAAACCTTAGGATATGAGCATGTTCCTGCTGAAATCGCATTAAGGGATTGATTGGCTATTAGCATTCAAGGATGAATAGCAATTCAAAAGGGTAACTGGGCAACCACCACTGCGCGTTTCGGTGCTGGATGCCCCTCATAGGTCCTAGTAGAGTCTTTGGGATCCAAAAAGTCTTTTAGAGAATCATAGTTCATCCAAGGAGTGCTGCGTTGCTCCTTAATAGTGGTGGTACTTATATCAACCATCTTAGGCTCAACAAAGCCCTGTTTTCTAAGCCAGCTTACTAACGTTAGTGGCGATGGAAGAAACCAAACATTGGGCATTTTTGCATAACGTCCTTCAGGCACTAATACCTGACCTTCAGGGCCGTCTATGACTAAGGTTTCCAGTACCAACTGGCCTCCGGGGCGCAACAGCTCGCGCAACTCTCTAAGATGATCCATGGGCGATCGACGGTGGTAAAGAATTCCCATAGAAAAAACCGTGTCAAAGGCCGCCATCTTAGTTGGCATGTGTTCTATACCTATTGGCAGCAGGTCTATGGGTAAAGTGACGCCGGCATATTTCTTAATGGCATTAAACTGAAAGACAAATTTTGCTGACGGATCGATTCCAATGACTCTCTTGGCACCGGCTCCAAACATTCGCCAGCAGTGGTATCCATTCCCGCAGCCGACATCTAAAACAAGTCGATTATGCAAAGGCTGAATATGCGGTAAAACGCGATCCCATTTCCAGTCTGACTGCCACTCTGTCTCAATAGGCAGGCCGAAAAGACTAAATGGGCCTTTACGCCATGGATGTAAACCCATTAGAGCCTCTTGCAGTTCCTTGCGAATCTTTGGTGTTATATCATCAACATTACCGATGACTACGCCCTCATCAAAACACTGCGATGTACTCTTTATGTCAGGCAAATTTTGCATTGCCTGAATCCAGGCTGGCATATCACCCCAACGTTTGCTATCTAGTTGTTGATCAACCAATTT
The DNA here is from genome assembly GCA_003491845.1 of Porticoccaceae bacterium. GTDB lineage: Bacteria > Pseudomonadota > Gammaproteobacteria > Pseudomonadales > Porticoccaceae > HTCC2207. The sequence continues at coordinate 5,138 of DNBN01000286.1, forward strand.
TGACAAATCATCGTGCCATCCCTCTAAATCAGAGGATTTGAGCCATTCAAAAAAGTCGTCATAGTTTATGGTAAAAGGCAGCATAGGAAGACCCATAAATCAAAACTCCATTGTAAATGATTTTTTACACGCGACATCTGATTTTCAATATCTAATTATGTCATTTTAAATGTTAAAAAATTGTTAACACCCAGTGCATCAAAAAGTGCATTATTGCTTGATGGGACGTATCATGGTCCAACAAGATTGTCTAGAGAACTATTATGAATGAAAACCGCTTCCAGGCATTGGAAGAAAAATTAACTTTTATTGAAATGGCTAATCTTGAAATGGGCGAGGAAATATTTCGCCAACAGCAAGAAATTGAAACATTGACTAAGGCTCATCAAAATTTGTTGCGGCGCATAGAGGTACTTCAAGATACCGCTGGGCAAGAAAGTCAACAGAATAATGAGCGCCCACCACATTACTGAGCAAAGACTTAAGATCGTTTTAGTCATGCGAACATCGAGAATAAAAAATACCAATAGGGGAATATAGATGGCAGATTTAAATGAGCACGTAAAAGGTACTATTGATGATGTTTTACCACGACAACAGAGATATGCACTGGAACTGCGCAAATCCGATTATAAGCAGCGTCTTAAAGTACTTGATCGGTTTGAAAAAGCTTTTCGCAATGCGCAGGAAAAAATTTATCACTCTGCTGCTGCGGACTTTTCTAAGCCTCCGGCAGAAGTGGACATGTCTGAGATTATGGCGGTGCTCGCAGAACTAAAACATGTGCGTAAAAATCTCAAAAAATGGATGAAGCCTGTTTCTGTAATGCCTACTGCAGCAATGATTGGAACCTCCTCCAAGATCGTGAAAGAGCCAAAGGGCGTTACGTTGGTGGTATCGCCGTGGAATTACCCGTTTAACCTCACTTTTGGACCAATGATATGGTCAATTGCAGCAGGTAATACGGTTATTATAAAACCCTCTGAAATGACTCCAAACATGTCTGCTGTGATTGCTAGCATCGTAGAAGAAGCCTTTAGGCCCGAGGAAGTTAGCCTATTTCAAGGAGAAGTTGAAGTTGCTAGCTATCTTACCGGGTTGCCATTTGATCATATCTTTTTCACAGGTAGCCCCGCCGTAGGTAAACATGTGATGGCTGCAGCGGCGAGAAACCTAACCTCTGTGACGCTTGAGCTAGGTGGGAAAAGTCCTGTCATCGTTGATAAATCGGTAAATATTAAGAAAGCGGTTGAGTCGATTGCTTGGGGAAAATTTACCAATAATGGGCAAACCTGTATTGCACCGGATTATCTATATGTTCATGAGTCGATTAAACCGACATTTGTCAAGGAGATGGTCGCCTGTATCAAAAAGCAGTATGGTTTAGGTGATGATGCTAAAACAAATGGAGACTATTGCCAGGTGGTAAATGACAGTCACTACAATAGAATTAGTCGTTTACTGTCGAATGCTCAGGAAAATGGTGGCAAACTAATTACTGGCGGGCAAACTGATGATGCTGATCGTTTCATAGCGCCGACGTTAATTGAAGGTATGACGTTTGATTCTGCCATTTTAGATGAAGAAATTTTCGGCCCGTTGCTACCGATAATTACCTACAAAGAAACTGATGATGTTATACGGTATGTGAACAGTAAGCCTAAGCCTTTAGCGCTGTACATTTATAGCACCGACAAACATAACATTGATAAAATTTTGAGCGAAACCAGTGCTGGTGACACCTGCGTCAATCAGACTATGATGCATTTTTTGCATCACAATTTGCCTTTCGGTGGTGTAAATAACAGTGGTATTGGTAAATCCGGGGGTGTGTGGGGTTTCAATGCATTTACTCATGAGCGCAGTGTGCTAGCGGATAAGTTTAGTTCCGCCTCTATGCTACACCCACCCTACACGCCAAAAGTTCGCAAAATGATTAAAATGGCAATGAAGCTGACCACTTAAAAGATTGTCTCTAGGCTATTTAATGGCCACCAATGAACAAAAATTGAAGCATTGGAACCAAGGGCTTGCGGATTGAAAACCGCAGGCTCTTAGTCGCTCTAAATGGGTGTCTAGGGTCTCGGGAATGAGAACATTTTCTATGGAATCACGTTTTTGACTGATCTCTAGGCTGCTGTATCCCTGAGCACGTTTAAACCTATGGTGTAAATCACTGAGCAGGCTGTTTAAACTTTCGGGTTCAAAACGTAATTTTTCTGATATGACCAAGCACCCGCCGGGGTTAAGTCCGGCATAAATTTTCTCAACGAGATCAAGACGCTGTGCCATTGGAATGAACTGCAAAGTAAAGTTCATAACGACCATAGAGGCATTTGTGATTTCAGTATCACTAATATCCTGATGAAGTAGTTTAATGGAGGTGTTAGAGTGTTTTTTTTGAAGGATTTCAGTGCATCTTTCAAGCATTGCCTGTGAGTTATCTATACCTACAATCGTTGCTTGTCGCCCCTCTATTCTTGATTGGATGGCCAAACTAGTGGCACCCAGAGAGCAGCCCAAGTCATAGCAGTTGGTTTCAGGTTGCACATAGCGGGATGCAAGTTCACCACAATGGGACAATATGGTCGCATAACCCGGGACAGAGCGACTAATCATGTCTGGAAAAACAGCTACCACGGCCTCGTCAAAAACAAAACCTGGTACCTTACCTAGGGGCTGTGCAAACAAATTGTCATGGCTATGATCGCTCATCAGATCACAGTGTGATGGTTTTTAGGCCAGTATTTGAGGCCAAGTCAGCATTTGTAATAATGGCTATTTGAGCCTGTTTAGTACGTAGATATTGTTCAGCAACTCGCTTAAGGTCATTTTCTGTAACGGCTAAAATGCGGTGTCTAAAGGCCAGTGACGACGCTTTATTACGACCATTTAATTCGGCATGAAAAGCCTGTATCGCCTCACCCGCAGGAGAGCTAGGTTTATCTAGACTACCGATCACGCCAAGAATCGCTTCATCAACTTTGGCACGCCCCAGCGATGTGCTTAAAAGCCACTCAATGGATCCGTTGAAGTCATCGAGGGTACCTTCAATGCGAGGGTCTCTGTAAGAGAAGAACCGAAATACACCTGATTGATTGTCTTGGGATGCACCCCCACCATAAGCACCACCTTGTTCGCGAATAGCTCTGTGTAAGTAGCCATTACGTAAAACACCACCTAGTACGGTCAGTGCAGCTGCATCAGCATGGCCTGCAGGTACTGTTGGATAGGCCTGCGCACAGAAACTAACCTGACTATTGGCAATCCAACAGTTGCTCTGTGGTGATAGATTAGGATGATAGTCAACCAATGATGTCTCATTGGAATGTGGTTTTATTTTATGGTTAAAGCCTTTTTGCATCTCAGTGGAAAACAGGTCAAGCCGTTCGTGTTCGGCAACCAGTAAATACTGACGAGGCTGCTGCAGCACCAGTCTATGGATATCTTGGAGTTCCTCAGCAAGCTTCTCAAGGCCCTCAGTTGAATCAAGCGTCTGATCAAGAGATTTGATATGTAACAGGCTAGCCAATCCACTCCAGCGATGAGTCAGCTGAGCACTGGATGATAGACCACTAGCTGCCGCACTCATAGCCATTATGTGTCCATTGCCAACAATAGAGGAGTCTTTGTAGCTTTTAATCTGAGCAACTAACTCACGTAAGCGAGGGAGTTCATCAAAGCGTGCTTGTTCTATTGATTGCTGCATCAAGTCGGTCATTGCTGATTGGTTAGACGCCAGTCCTTTTGCTGAGAAACTCATGTTGCCATGCAGTTGATCTAAATTATTTTTATCAGCTCGTACATTGGCAGATGCAGAATAGGAACCGACTACGCTAGAATGCCATAATTGGGTATCCATATAGCCTTTAGAGCCAACGCCCATTTCGGTTACACAGGTGCTGTAGAGTGGCAGAAGATCCATTTGCGCTGCGCTAAATGCAGGCATAGTGGTAATTACTTGCTGGTACACAAGACCATTGGTACCTGCGCTGTACATGGTTATAGGTAGTGGCGCGTCAATCAGGCCATGTTTTTCTGCGTAGACAATATCCTTAGGTATATCATCAATACCAACTTTAGGTAGTATTTCTAGATCTTCTTCCATTTCTTGGCGACGTTTAAGCGCAATGGCTTCATCAATAATTTTTTGCTTTTCAGTACTAGTCAACGTTGCTTGTATTTGAGCTAATCGGTCTTTTTCTTGCTGTTCCCTGACTTTACCCAGAGTGATGTCAGGCTTTAATACGAGTCGGACTCTATGCTGATTGTTGAGCAACATATCTCTAGCCATCTGCCTTATAAAATCAGGATCTTTAATTTCTTGTTGCAACTTAGCAAGCACAGGATCAAGGTCTAACAGTGCTACTGGATCGCCGCGGTGCGTAGCACTAGTTAGTGCAGTGAGTATAAGTTGTAGCCCATAGGGGTAGCCGCCGCCGGATACTTCTCTTTGAGATAGCTCCAGTTGATGGAGGCTTGCTGCGACCTGCTCAAGGGGTAACCCATTAACAGCAACATCTTCCAGAACACCGAGTATAAGCGCTTCTACCGCATCAGCATCTTCTGGATTTGAGCCCTCTATGCCGCAGGCAAAGCAGAGTTCCTTCTGAGAGTCCTCAAGACCACACATGGGTGATGGAGATGTCCCCAAACGAGTGGTTTCCAGTGCTTTTTGTAGTGGGGAGCCGCTGTTGTCTAATAAAATGCTGGAGAGTAGCCGAGCACGCATGGTCGCTTCAAGATCAGTTGAGTCTCCCAGTAGCCAAGACAAAACAATATGGGTTTGATTGCTGGTAGATTCGTTCTCATCAAACGCATAAACGTCCTCTACGTACTGAGGTGTTCGGTATCTTTTTTCATTATTGACGGCTATATGACAGTCTAATTTTTCAAAACGATGCAAGGCTAGGTCTTGTATTTTTGCCTGGTGCTCAACAGCGGCAATATCTCCATAGGTTATAAATATAGCATTGCTAGGATGGTAATGAACCTCATAAAATTCTTTAAATTGCTCGTAGGTTAGATCTGGAATGGCTGCCGGATCTCCGCCGCTGTTATGGTGATAGGTGCTGGTGGGGTAAAGATGTTTAGTCATTGTCTGCCAAAGTGTCGAATTAATCGAACTCATGGCGCCTTTCATTTCATTATAAACCACGCCTTTAAAGGTTAATGCGGTACTAGCATCTTCAGTATCTGAAAATTCAAGACGATGGCCCTCTTGAGCGAAGTCTAAGGGATCTAGGCGTGCAAAGAACACGGAATCCAGATAGACGCCAAGAAGGTTATTAAAGTCTTTCTTATTCTGGCTAGCAAAGGGATATGCGGTCCAATCTGAGCTAGTGAATGCATTCATAAAGGTATTTAAAGAACGCCTTATCATCATGAAGAAGGGGTCTCGAACAGGATATTTTTCACTGCCGCAGAGTGCGGTATGCTCTAATATGTGGGCCACACCAGTGGAGTCATCTGGGACAGTGCGTAGCGCCACTAAAAATACGTTTTCTGTATTATCAGAAGCAAGATGAATGTGCTGGGCACCAGTAATTTTGTGACGATATTCTTGATAGTGCACTTTTAACGAAGGTATTTCCTGCGCGCGCAACAATTCAAATGCGGGATTAGTTTTTACGGTCATACTCTTTGTTACTCCAAAGCACGTGTATAATTGAGTGATAAATAATGGTGGCCATTCTACGCTTTTTTTAATTGATGAGAAGTTAAAACACTAGCAAGATTTTACGCATCTTTAATTTGCTTACTAATACGGTACTTAATGGGTGTCGTATTTTCCCAACGTTTAAACGCTCGATAAAAAGTACTGGCTTCGGAAAATCCGGTGAGATAGATTATTTCACTAATAGCTTCATTGGTTTGTGATAGCAGGCGCAATGCTAGGCTATGACGAAGATCGTCAAGTAGCGTCTGAAATCTCGTACCGGCGTTTTGTAATTGGTGTCGAAGGTGTCGAGGAGTAATGTCCATTAGGTCTGCCACCAACGCTAGCGTCACGTTCCCTGACTCTAGTAAACTCGCCATGTGACTGCGTACTGACTTGATTAAATCACCCTGCTCTAATATAGCTAAATGCTGATTAGCTACTTGCATATGCACATTTAGTAACTGGGGTTCAGCAAATAATGACCTGTAGTTAAGTACTGACTCTGGAAAGTACAAGCGAAATGATTTAGCGTTGAACTCAACAGGACACTGAAAAATTCTCTGATATTCCTCAAGATCAGTGTTGGGGGGGTGATTAAAAACGATTTTACTGGCCTTAAAAGCACCATCAGTCGCGGCTTGAAAGGCCTTTATTAATCCCAGTACCATGGCTTCTGCCAAATGCGATGTAGCGTATTGATGATGTGCAAAGTAATTGGTAAGGTACGGCGTCGTTGATTCAGTAAGGGATCCATGTAAGGCATCACTAATCAACCGCTGGTAGTTCATTACACGCTTTAAGCCATCGCCAAATGTTGGACTGCTGAGCAGGAGATACTCGAGTATTTGGCCTTTGTAGACGGGCATTTTTTCGGCCAAATGCAAACCAATGCAAGGGTCACCAGAGAGAGTTATGGCAGCTTTCCAAAATTGTGGCTGTGCCGAAAATGGTGTGCGTAAATTTGCTTTATACAGATTTTGTGGATCAAATCCAGACTGCCGAAGAACTTCATCAGCATCCACATGTAATGCCTTGAGTCCTTGAAAGGCTAAGCGGACTAGCGCGCCAGAATCGGTTAAATTAGTCATAAAAATATCCCTTAATCCTGTATCATACACAATTGGCCGAAATGACAAAAC
>DNBN01000286.1:12163-12508 GCA_003491845.1 Porticoccaceae bacterium
ACAATTGGCCGAAATGACAAAACTGAAAGTTATACGGCTAATGACTTGCCCCAAGGTAACGAATAGAGTGTAGCGATGAAAAATTCACAACAAAATAATGTTTCGACTCAATCTGGATCAATTTATAGACAGTTAGATCGGCTCCCTAGTATGGTAGGCCTGTTCGGTAGAGCGGTCATAAAATCAGATAGTTTCAGCTTGGGTCAAGTGCTCCCGAATTTGGCTAACAGCGTTAAAAATCTTCGTATTGATAAAGCCCACTTGGCGGCTTATCAGGCGCTAATGGGTTTTAATAGGACCAGTAAGTTGCCCGCTACCTATCTAAGTATGCTGGGTTTCCCAACT
>DNBN01000286.1:12738-13444 GCA_003491845.1 Porticoccaceae bacterium
CTGGGTTTCCCAACTGCACTGGAAATAATGACAGATGCAGAGTTTCCGATGAAAGCCATGGGGCAGGTTCATCTCAACAATGAGATAACTGTGTATAAAGACATTGAGTTGGATGCTAACTTAGACTTGTTCACTGCCATGACGGGAAGTCGGGTGACCTCTCGAGGTGTGGAGTGGACTCTAGACATGCATGTAAACGTGGACAATGAGCTGGTTTGGTCAAGTTCTTCAACTATGCTGTATCGATGTAAAACCACTGAGCCACGTAAACCTGCGGCGAGTATTGGTAAGCAAGGGATTGCGCAGATGTGGTCTGTAGACAGCGGGCTAGGCCGTCGTTATGCGCAAATTTCCGGTGATTATAATCCAATTCATTTAACGTCTATGAGTGCCAAGTTGTTCGGATTTAAAAATGCTATTGCTCATGGAATGTGGAGTAAGGCACGCTGCATCGCTGCATTGCAAGACCAATTGCCAGAAGCAGGTTACCGAGTACAGGCAAATTTTCATCGACCATTGTTTCTTCCCTCTGATGTTTTGTTTTACCAAGATAGACAGAAAGACCATTTGCGGTTTTCACTTTTTAATAAATCGGGCCAGCAGGCACACTTAGATGGTTATATTACCGAGGACATAAACCATGCCAAATTATAAGGTTCCGCTTAAGGATCTAATGTTTTTGTTTGATGATGTATTTGACATGCAA
>DNBN01000145.1:0-7180 GCA_003491845.1 Porticoccaceae bacterium
GATAAAAAGATAAAAAGATAAAAAGATAAAAAGATAAAAAGATAAATAGATAAATAGATAAATAGATAAATAGATAAATAGATAAATATCTTAAAACGCTATTATGATTAGTAAATTATGCAGTAGTTAAAGCAACTGCAGAGGTTTTTATAAACACAAGGCTATGATGTATAAACCATCGAAGGAGTAGCTATATGGACTTAAAAAAACACTACCAGCAAGCGGCGCGGGACAGTTGTCCCATTTATACTTTTTTGGATTTGCGTGTAGAGAGTATTGAAAACGGTATTTACCGGTCTCGAACACCTCTAAGTGAAAATACTAAAAATCATGTGAATATTTTCCACGCTGGCCCCATGTGGATGACTGCCGAGTATTTGGGTGGCTTAATTGCTGCACACAACTTGGATAACCCGGCTTACCAGCCGGTGATTGCAGGGCTGGACATTAAATTTTTACGCCCCGCGATGACTGATATTACCGCTGAAGCCGTGTTTACTGAGCAGGATGCAGCTGCAATGAAGACGGCGTTGGCGGATACAGGACGCTTTGATTTTACCCTTCATATTGAAGTGAAAGATACCGCTGGCAAAATTGTGGCCGAGGCAAAGGGTGATTACGTGGTAAAGGACTTCTCCAACTTACTTGTGTAGATGGCTGTGCGAAGCGGGATTTTGGGATTCGTTTGCGCGCTGTTATCTCAGGTTGCACCCTGCAATCATCAAAACTAGACAACATGCATCGGGTGGTGCATGAGTAGTATGTATCAGCCTCTCAGTTGCCTCCAGATCCCAATCATATTGTGGCCAGTGACGCCAATCACATCACCTATGCTGATTGTATGGTGGATCGGGGTTACATTAAAAAATTGTGATTACTGAGATTTTTATCACTCAATATTCTGGATCTGTTCCCGCATTTGTTCTATCAGCACCTTAAGCTCAACTGATGCCTGAGTGGTGACGCCAGCAATGGACTTAGATCCCAGTGTGTTGGCTTCGCGATTCAACTCTTGCATTAAAAAGTCGAGTCTGCGACCAATGGAATCACTACTTTTTAGCACTTGGCGAATTTCAGAGATATGCGCTTCTAGTCGATCAAGCTCTTCATCTACATCGGCACGATTAGCGATAATAACCATTTCTTGCTCAAGCCGTTCTTCATCTAGCTGTACTTCCATATTGGCAATTTTTTCCATCAAGCGCGCGCGCTGATGAGCAAGAATTTCGGGCAGATGTTGGCGCACTACTTCAGTTTGTCGCTCAATCCCTTCAAGACGTTGCTCAATCATGATTGCAAGTTTTTCTCCCTCGCGCATGCGGCCTTCAAGAAGATCAACAACGGCTACTTTAAAGGTCTCAATTGCCCCTTTATGAAGACTTTCTGATTCAATGTTTTGATCTTTTAAAACTCCCGGCCAGCGCATAATCTCTAGAGGGGAAATCTGAGCAGGCTCACTGATCTGAGTCGCTAATTGCTCAGCAATGCTGATATAGCGTTTGGCTAACTCAAGATCTGCGTTTACCGTTCCCTCGGTGTTGTTGAAGGCTATTTGTATCGAGCAGTCAATTTTTCCTCTAGACAGCTTCTTGCGAGCAATGTCTCTAAGCACCATTTCAATATCACGGATGGTCTCAGGTAGTTTAAAATGTGGCTCCAAAAAGCGGTGATTGACTGATCGAAGTTCACAGGATACTGACCCCCAGGTGAAATCGAGTGTTTGGCGTGCAAATGCGGTCATACTGCGAGGCATAATATCTCCAGAGGGTTTATTTTGGAGCCTATAGTAACAAAGGCGGCCAACAGGGTGTTAGATTTGCTATAATTTGGTCCTTGAATGTCTCCAAACAAAAACCCAGGAAACCAAACTATGTCCAGACCTAGTGGCCGCCGGCCAGAACAGTTGCGTCAAGTTAAGATTACTCGTGATTATACCTGCCATGCCGAAGGGTCGGTCTTGGTTGAATTTGGCAATACTAAAGTCATTTGTACTGCTAGTGTAGAGCAAGGTGTACCAAGATTCTTACGAGGCAAGGGCGAAGGCTGGGTGACAGCAGAATATGGTATGTTGCCGCGTTCTACTAATAGTCGTATGGGACGCGAGGCGGCGAGAGGAAAGCAGAGCGGCCGTACCCAAGAAATTCAACGTCTAATCGGCCGCTCTTTGCGCGCTGCGGTAGACCTTAAGCAGCTTGGAGAACACACTATTAATATTGATTGTGATGTCATTCAGGCCGACGGTGGTACTCGTACAGCCTCTATTACCGGTGCCTGTGTTGCCTTAGTGGATGCCATTAGGTATCTGCAGCGTAATAAAAAGATTCAGGGGGATCCTCTGGTGTCTATGATCGCATCTGTCTCTGTGGGTGTTTATAAGGGAATGCCTGTTGTTGATTTAGATTATGCCGAAGATTCTAATGCAGAAACAGATATGAATGTAGTTATGAATAGCGATGGTGGTTTTATTGAAGTACAAGGAACTGCTGAAGCGGCTCCATTTAGCGATAATGAGTTGAATGATATGTTAGCACTAGCGAAGCAGGGTATTGCTGATTTGGTGCGAGTTCAACAGATGGCTTTGGCACAGTAAAAGACGGAATCATTATGCACTCTTATAAAATCAGATTTATCGACAATGCTCTTAGCAGTGGCGCCTTAAAATTCGGACAATTCACGCTAAAGTCGGGTCGCACGTCGCCACATTTCTTTAATGCCGGAGAGTTTTATACAGGTAAAGCGCTTGCAGAGTTGGGACGCTGTTATGCCTCTGCCATTGTGGATTCTAAACTAGAATTTGATGTGTTGTTCGGTCCTGCATACAAGGGCATTACACTTGCAGCAGCTACGGCCATTGCTTTGTCTGATGATCACGGAATTGATGTGCCCTATTGCTTCAACCGCAAAGAAACCAAATCTCATGGCGAGGGAGGTGCACTGGTAGGAGCGCCCCTAGAGGGTAAAGTGCTTATCATTGATGATGTGATCACAGCGGGCACTGCTATACGAGAGGTTATGACCATGGTTGAAGGCGCTGGCGCTCAAGCTGTGGGTGTGGTGATTGGGTTAGACCGCAAAGAGCGCGGCACAGGAGCCGCATCAGCCATTGAGGAGGTGCAAAAACAGTTTGGTATGTCAGTGATTAGTATCATCGACATTGACGATATTTTAACCTATTTAACACACCAAGCCGATTCTGGCGCCCTTGTTGACGCGATTAAAACCTATCGCGGAACCTATGGTGTTGAGTAATCTTGCTTGTTAGCGGTTAAAAGTACCTACTGATCAAAAACGCCAGAGGTTATTAGCGCCCAGTGTTCAGTCCAATAGTCGTTAGGAGCGGTCTTAAAATCACTGCGCACAAATTGGCTGATTTTGCCCTCCACACAGACCAACATGAGGTTGGCGGCTACCGATACTGGAACCTTAAGTTTTAATCCATCGCGCACCTCAGCTTCTCGTAAAGCCTGTTTGAGTTGCGACTCAAGTCTGTCGAAGAACTGAGCGACTCGGTCGTGTAACCGCTCGTTTTCGATAGCCAGCGCATCGCCGTTAAGAATCCGAGTAATACCTGGATTCTTTTGACAGAATGCAATCACTAAACTCAGGATTCGATAGCATTGATTTACTGCATTTGGCTCGTCATTAACAATGCCTCTAACGCGCCCAAAGATAGTTTCTTCAATAAAATCAATGAGGCTTTCATACATTTTTGTTTTACTAGCAAAGTGCCGATAAAGCGCCGCTTCGGAGATACCTAATTCAGCCGCTAGCGCTGCTGTGGTAATACGACCTTTAGACGTTTCAAGCATCCGTGCCAGTGTTTGCAAAATTTCTTGTGCTCGAGAGCCTTTTTTGGCAGCCATTAGAGTATTCCTTCTGATAGTTGGTTGGTAATGAGCGTGCCTACACCCTCATCGGTAAATATTTCTAACATAACGGCATGGTCTACACGGCCATCAACAATGTGAGCACAGCCCACACCGGCTTTGACAGCGTCTAATGCACAACGAATTTTAGGAAGCATCCCACCATAAATAGTCCCATCGGCAATAAGGTCGTCTACCTTATCAACATTGAGTCCGGTTAACACCTGACCTTGTTTGTCTTGCAGACCATTAACATTGGTAAGCAGCATGAGCTTCTCTGCCTGCAAAACCTCGGCAACCTTACCCGCTACAAGATCTGCATTAATATTGAATGAGGAACCATCGGCGCCGACCCCGATGGGAGCAATGACTGGAATAAAGCCACTGTTAACTAACATATCAATAACCGATTTATTGATCGATTCAACCTCGCCAACATGGCCAATATCAATAATTTCCGGGACAGACATTTCTGGTGTTTGGTGAGAGACGATTAGTTGCTTTGCTTTTATTAGCTGCCCATCCTTGCCAGTTACACCAAACGCCTTACCTCCCGCATTGCTAATCAGGTTAACAATCTCTTTGTTGATGGTTGCGCCGAGGACCATTTCGACAACATCCATAGTTTTGGTATCAGTGACACGCATACCATCAATAAATTTGGTTTTAATTGATAACCGCTCAAGCAGCTCGCCAATTTGTGGCCCTCCACCATGCACTACAACAGGGTTAATCCCCACGGCCTTCATAAGGACAATATCGCGAGCGAAACTAGCCTTTAGGTGCTCATCAACCATGGCATTGCCACCATATTTAACAACAACTGTTTTTCCTGCAAATCGCTGAATGTAGGGGAGTGCTCTGGAAATGACTTGAGCTGTAGTAGCGGCTTCTGTTCGGTTAAGTGACATAATTAAAGATAGTCTTCTAAGTTATTTATAAATGGTCGCAGTTCTTCACAAAACTGTTGCTGAATACTACGTAAAAAATAGTCGTTTTCTGCTTCAAATCGTAGGGTAAGATTTGGCGTAGTGTTAGAGGCCCTAACAAGACCCCATCCATGATCAAAGTTGACACGAAGGCCATCTAAGGTATTTATTGTTGCACCCGCAAACTCAGCGTTGTCGGTGAGCCTTTGTATAAAGGCAAACTTGTCTTTTTCGGCAATAGGGATCAAAATTTCGGGAGTATAGCTAGTGGGTATAAATCCCGATACTAGATCACTCAGATGTCTAGTAGCCTGAGTATTATTTTCGCAGAGAATTTCCATTAGTCGCACCGCGGCATATATGCCATCATCAAAGCCTTGCCAACGGTCGTTAAAAAATATGTGGCCACTAAATTCACCGCCAATAAGCGCATTAGACTCATGTACTGCACGTCGAATGTGTGAGTGACCCGTTTTGGATTGAATAGGTACACCACCACGTTCCACAATGAGTTGTTCAAGTCGCATACTGCTTTTGATATCAAAAACAACTCGGGCGCCAGGTTTATTGACAAGCAGTGCCTTGACAAAAATCATCATTAAGCGGTCTGGCCAGATAATCTCTCCTGTATCACTTATTACCACTACACGATCGCCATCACCGTCAAAGGCTAGGCCTAAATCTGCCTTGCTTTGTTTAACCTTAGCAATCAGGCTAGTTAGGTTTTTTTCATCCGAGGGATTAGGTTCGTGATGGGGAAAATGGCCATTAATATCGCAAAAAATTGCCTCCACCGAGCAGTTCAATTGTTGAAAAAGTGCTACTGCTAAAGGCCCAGAGACTGAATTTCCACCGTCAATAACAATCTTGAAAGATTTTTTTATCTGACTTTTATTAGCGATGAACTCAAGATATCTCAAGTTGACGTTAATATGCTTGAGACTGCCGTGGACTTTTTTTGCAAAATTATTGGCTTTAATATTTACTTTTAAGTTTTCCAAGTATCGCTTGGAGATTATTTGTCGCTCTAGGATTATTTTAAAGCCATTATAGATCCCCGGATTATGACTAGCGGTGACCATCACCCCAGAGCAAGCGGAACCTTCATTATGAATGGCAAAATTAAGTACTGGCGTACTTGTCACACCTAAATCTATAACTTGACAACCTGATGAAACTAATCCAAGACACAGAGACTCTGATAACGCATCTGAGCTTAGACGCCCATCTCGGGCAACAAATAGCGTATTTATATCTCTCGCTATTATTAACTGGCCGATAGCACAACCCAAGCGGCGAGCAAACTCGGGAGTTATTTCTTCAAAGGCGATGCCACGAATGTCATAGTCGCGAAAAACACTTTCCACAAGCACAAAGGACTCTTTCTCTGCATCTATTGATCGGTCAGATTCTTGATTGCCATTACTTACTTTAGTTTGACTAGGCATGCAATTATTACTCGGACCCGCATGCTGTAGCGATTTTTTCAATAAGGTCTCGCGCTAGCTGGGTTTTATTTCTTTTACTTAGTAAGGTCGATGAGTTCTTGTCTATCCAACTGACTTCATTTTCGTCACTGTTAAAGCCAATATCTTGTCTGGATATATCATTGGCAATAATCACATCAAGATTTTTTCGCCGCAGTTTATCTTGCGCATAGGCTTGAACATCTTTACTTTCTGCGGCAAACCCAACAACAAAAAGCTGTTGATAGGCACTTGCTATAGAACTTAGGATATCAGGATTTTTTTCAAGCGTTAATGTCAGAGTTTTCTGCGTTGACTTGATTTTTTGCGCCTCCACGGATACCGCTTTGTAGTCAGCAACTGCCGCGGTGGCAATAAAAATATGCGCATCTTTTGCTTCAACCATCGCCGCATCTAACATGTCCTCTGCTGAGGAAATAGAAATGACCTTACAACGAGAAGGCGGAGCCACATTTACAGGCCCTGTGATTAAGGTAACGTCAGCCCCCGCTTCGATGGCAGCCGCGGTGAGTGCATAGCCCATTTTGCCAGAACTGTGATTACTAATGTAGCGAACAGGATCCAGGGGTTCTCGAGTTGGACCAGCAGTAATAACAATTTTTTTGCCTTGAAGTTTGCCGTTAGTGAATCGGTTTGCTAGTTGTTCAATGAGTAGCTCAGGTTGCTCCATTCTCCCAGGGCCAGTATCACCACAGGCCTGAATACCGTCTCCAGGTCCAATGATGTCAACGCCTCTTTGTACTAATGTATCAATATTGTCCAGTGTTGCCGGATGGCACCACATAGCCTGATTCATTGCTGGGGCCACCGAAGTTAGCGCTGAGGTTGCCAGATAAACGGCCCCAAGCAGACTATCAGCTTTTCCATGTACCATAGTGGCAATAAAGTCGGCGCTCGC
>DNBN01000145.1:7408-7773 GCA_003491845.1 Porticoccaceae bacterium
CGCTCGCCGGCGCAATCAGCAAAAGATCAGCCCAGCGGGCTAGCTCAATATGTCCCATTCCTGCCTCGGCTTTTTCATCGAGTAAACCAGTATGCACGGGACTTCCTGACAGCGCTTGCAGGGTCAGTGGCCGAATGAATTCCTCTGCACCTGGAGTCATCACTACTTTAACAATAGCACCTTGGTCTTGCAGGCGACGTAATATCTCGGCGCTTTTATAGGCGGCGATTCCTCCGGTAATACCAATGATGATACGTTTGTTTGAGAGGCTGTTCATGGTTTGTCCAACTAAAGTGATTACCGCAGTCTAAAATAACATTATAGACATAAATGTTATTTCGGTAAATAAGGACTCACTATGGCTA
>DNBN01000145.1:8023-8802 GCA_003491845.1 Porticoccaceae bacterium
AATAAGGACTCACTATGGCTATAGCGCATATAGAAAAGGCAGAAAGACCTAGAGAAAAGCTTTTATCTAGAGGTGCAAAAATACTCTCAAATGCTGAATTGTTAGCCATTTTTTTACGCACAGGAGTGTCAGGATTGAGCGCTATAGATTTGGCTTCTGCGCTACTTAGACGCTTTGGGGGTTTAACGCCTTTGTTGAACGCAGACCAGCAAACCTTTTGTACAATGAAAGGATTAGGTCCAGTTAAATACGCCCAGCTGCAGGCATCCTTGGAGCTAACTAGACGTTATCTTGAGGAGCAGTTAGAGGCAAAAGACATCTTCACTGACCCTAAGCAAGTTGGCGATTATTTAGCAGTGCAGATGCGAGATTACGACCGAGAAGTATTCAGTATTTTATTGCTTGACTCCCAGCATCAGTTACTGGGTTATCATGAGTTGTTTCAGGGGACTATAGACTCAACATCGATATATCCCCGAGAGGTGGTTAAGTTAGCTTTACAAAAGAATGCGGCGGCGGTCATTGCTGCCCATAATCATCCTTCGGGATCGGCAATGCCTAGTCAAGCTGATATTGCAATCACCAAAAGATTAAAGTCTGCGTTAAAATTATTAGACATTAGATTGCTCGACCACTTTATTATCGGCCGAGGGCATATAACATCGCTTGCAGAGCAGGGGAAAATGTAAATCGGCTAAACTGCCTCTGTTAAGTGCTTAATTGTGCTCATTAGGCTGTTTTAATTTGATTCAAGGTGGGCTTTCTGGTATAAAACGCGC
>DNBN01000062.1:0-3600 GCA_003491845.1 Porticoccaceae bacterium
AAGTTAGGCCAGCTACCCCTAACTGAATTTGACATAGTTATCGCTGATGATGGTCGTGTAATCCCCTCCACTAGGGGCCTGCACGTCACACAAAATGAATATTGGGATATAATCTTTGAACCAGGCAGTTGGTACCTTCGAGACGAAAAAGTCAGTATCGTACTCCCCTTTGCTCTGATTGAAAAAAATGCGAACTGTACTCATCAGGGCATGATAATTATAGAAAACAATACCGCCGGCTATCAAATAGCATCTGAAACATGTCAATACTTTCAGTTTAATGTCCTCGGGAGGAGCGACATTCAACTGACAACCAAAATTAAAGACTCCATTGATGCTGTTATCGCTTCCCATATGAATGAACGAGACAGTCGATTACCAGAAAAATCTATCATTGATATTTCCATAGACTATCCAGCATTAGATCCAGTTGTTTTCTCACAGCCAGACTATATTGAATCATCATCGATGAGCATATTTGGTGCAGTGATAAATGGCACACACTACACCAGTGATTGCCCAACTCGAGCTTCTACCTTCCCTGACTGCTCGCATTTTCCGCTACCTGCTTACTCACTATCAAAATCTATTATTGGAGGTATTGGGTTAATGCGATTAGAGGCACTTTATCCAGGCACCGCTGATCTTTTGGTTAAAGATTTGATACCTGAGTGCTCAGCATGGGGCGAGATTACTTTGAGTCACTTGCTAAATAACACTACAGGGCGTTATGGAAGTAGCAACCCCCATTACGATGAAGACAATCATCTCGCTTCCTTCCTTAATAAAACCTCAGCCAAAGCAAAAACAGAGCATGCATGTAAGCGCTATAGAATTAAACAAAAACCAGGTGAACAGTGGGTTTACCATACAACTGAGTATTGGTTACTAGGCGTGGCAATGCAGAACTTTTGGCGTAAAAAGCATGATGAAAAATCAGACTTTTATACGGATGTCTTAAACCCACTTTGGCGGGAGCTTGGATTATCGCCACTACTGGATGAACCCCATCGTCAGACAGGTCAGCCACTTACCGGTTGGGGGCTTACATTGCTACGCAGTGATATAGCCATAATTGCGAGCATGTTATCCCTTGAAAAATCAGTTTTTACTCGCCACTTAGATCAATCTATGTTCAAAAAAGCTATGCAAAGAGAGGCCTCTGATCGTGGGTCTATCGCTGGCTCTGAAACTCTTCGCTTTCAAAATGGTTTTTGGGCTTGGGATGCTAGTTCTGTTTTAGAGTGTAAAGAAGAAAAATGGCTCCCTTTCATGTCTGGTTATGGTGGTATCAGCGTTGTACTGCTTCCAGATGGAGATGTGTATTACTACTTTAGTGACGGTGGTATTTTTCGCTTCGCTGAGGTCATAGAACATTTAAACAGCACTAACCCTATCTGCTAAGGAACTCTTATGACTTTAAAAATAACCAATGAAAATGAGGCAACCAGAATACCAAAAGCCTCCAAAGACGGAATTATTGTCGCTATTTTCTTGGCGTTTTTAGCTACAGCTGGATTATTTTATGTCAACTTAGGTGGTGCGTTTCTGTCTGCGTTCGTAGATGGGCTTGGAATTAGCCGTGAGTCAGCCGGCTATATTACTAGCGCCAATAAATACGGTGCTGCTTTTGGTGCTCTGCTAGCTACTTTTATTGTGAAGCACATTAGGTGGCGGAAATCCGCCTGTGTCACCTTGTTGACACTAATCGGTGTGGACATTTTATCCTTTTCTCTATCTGATCCAAATGTGTTAATCGCTGTCAGGTTTGTCCATGGCACTATAGGTGGATTCTTAGTAGGTTTAGGATTTTCAATTATTGCCAAAACTACAAGTCCAGATCGCATATTTGGCATGCTGGTGGCTGTTCAGTACACATTTGGTAGTGTTGGGATATTTACCGTTCCAAAATTAGTTGGTACATTTGGCCCAGGTGCTGCATTTGGAACTCTCATTGCGTTCAGTACTGTCACGCTATGTATGATTCCCTTCATCCCAGACTATGCAGAACGACAAGAAAAACACCGTACAACCAATGAAAAATCCAATCCTGGGAAGATATTGCTTGCGCCAGCTGGGCTAGGACTATTAGCTTTATTCTTCTTCCAATCATCTAATATGGGCGTCGCAGACTATGCCTTAGAGCTTGGCAAAGACAGTGGTTACAGTATTGGATATTTAAGCAACATACTAACTGTTGCCAATATTATCGCAGTAAGTGGGGCGCTGTTAGTATATGGCATCGGA
The DNA here is from genome assembly GCA_003491845.1 of Porticoccaceae bacterium. GTDB lineage: Bacteria > Pseudomonadota > Gammaproteobacteria > Pseudomonadales > Porticoccaceae > HTCC2207. Next base: position 2,248 of record DNBN01000062.1, read on the forward strand.
ACCAAGTTTGGTCGAGCACTCCCAATAGCATTTGGCTCAGGGATCGCCGCTCTATTTACCTTTTTTTTCCACTGGTCAGAAATACCGGAAGCATATTTCCTTGCCAATGCTGTGACTGGAATTACGTGGGCATTTACTGTTCCTTATTTACTGGGTTTATGTGCCACATTTGATGATAGAGGTCAGATAGTAGTGTTTGCTGGATTTATTTCAAAAATGGGACTAGCTAGCGGCCCTCTTGTGGCAGCCATGGTAGTAGGAAAAGACAATTTTGGCTTAATTATTAATCTAGCCACAGCTGGATTAATAGCCTGTGCAATCCTAGCTTTTTGGCCAGCCAGGCGTAGTGAAAATAACTCAATCAGTGCTTTAAAAGAGGAATAAAGATGACACATTTTACTATTGCTGGGTTACAACTAAATCTTAAAGACAGACAAAATCTTGAACACTTCATTAATAAGGTGAAGTCCACAATAAGACGATTTCCCTTCGTACAAATGATTGTAGGTAGTGAGTTATCCATTTGTGGTGCTGGTGTAAATCATGCAGGTCCAATGTTAGAAGAAATAGAATCTAGCCTCTGTGACTTAGCCTCAGAACTCAATATCTGGCTAGTACCAGGTTCTATTTATCAGAGAATCAATGGTAGAATTTATAATACAGCACCGGTAATTAATCCCCGCGGGGAAGTAATCGCTCGGTTTCAAAAAATATGTCCATTTTTACCTTATGAAAGAGGAGTTGATGCGGGATCTGATATCTGCTGCTTTGATGTACCCGAAGTTGGTCGTTTTGGTCTCTACATATGCTATGACATGTGGTTTCCTGAACTGAGTAGGGCAATGATTAATCAAGGTGCAGAAATCATTTTACATCCTACGCTAACCGACACCTGCGATCGCAGTGTAGAAAAAGCGATGGTACAGGCAACAGCTGCCCAACAGCAATGTTATCTTGTTGATATCAATGGCACTGGAGCCCTTGGTGTAGGCCAATCTGTCGTAGCAGGCCCTGAGGGTGAAATCATCCATGAAGCACTTACTGGCGAGGAAGTCATTCTATTCGAAGCAAATCTAGATAAAGTAAGACGGACACGAAAACGGGGTATCTTGGGGTTAGGGCAGCCATTAAAAAGTTACCGCGATAGCATTATAGGTAAATCTACAAAATTGCAGCCTGATAATTCTTTATATCTGGAGTCTCTTGGGCCACTAGAGGTTCCTATAAAAGAAGCATAGCACTGGCAATAAGCCTTAAAGCTTGTCGAAGAGATTAAAGAGTTTTCCAATTAAAGTGTTATTTCAATCGGACTCTGATGCCATTAAATAAATCATTTCAAGGCCAATAGTAGCC
>DNBN01000062.1:3878-4349 GCA_003491845.1 Porticoccaceae bacterium
CCGCCAAAGCGGTGATATCAGCGTGATCATAGGCCGGTGCCACCTCAACTACATCAGCTCCAACAATGTTAATGCCTGCTAATCCTCGAAGAATATTCATCGCTTTATCTGTGGTTATTCCACCAACGACTGGGGTGCCTGTACCCGGCGCGTAAGCCGGATCTAAACAATCAATATCAAAGGTGATATAGACGGGCATATCGCCCACCCTGCTTTTTATTTGCGCTGCTATTTCTTCACTGGTTAGGGCATTAGTGTGGGTAGCATCAATCACTTGGAATGAATGACTATCAGTCGTGTATTCAGTGCGAATACCAATCTGAATTGAGTGATTGGGGTCAATCAGCCCCTCTTTGGGGGCATAATAAAACATGCATCCGTGGTCGTAACATGATGTCGTGTCGTCCTCAGGTGTATAGGTATCTGTATGAGCATCAAAGTGCACTAAAGCCACTGGCCCATGATGTTTAT
>DNBN01000260.1 GCA_003491845.1 Porticoccaceae bacterium
CTATCGATCGGCAGCAGCACATTTGAAGACGCCTCTAGAGCTTGTTTAAACAAATGACCCGCCATAACAAGCGCTTCTTTATTTGCAAGCAATACTTTTTTATCTGCTTTTACAGCACTCAACGTCGGCAACAATCCTGCAGCACCCACAATAGCAGCCATGACAATATCAACGTCAGAATCTTCACTAACAGCGCAGAGAGCGTCCACGCCAAAGATTACTTTAGTAGCTGTTCTTGTGATCGCCAACAGATCCCTTAATGTCGTTGCTGAAGCCTTATCCATGACTACTGCATACTTGGGCTGAAACTTTTGACACTGAGCAGCAAGAATCGCTAACTTGGATTTACCAGTTAACGCAAAAACAGCGTATTTTTCCGAATGCCTTGCTACCACATCTAAGGTGCTGACACCCACAGATCCTGTAGCGCCAAGAATTGTTATACGCTGCATTAGTTACACAATCCCAGAAATAGGCAATAAGATAGCATACATGGGTAGTGCCGCCATGACGCCATCAACTCGATCTAACACACCACCATGACCAGGAAGTAAGGTTCCACTATCTTTCACACCACTGTGGCGCTTTACCATGCTTTCAAAAAGATCACCCAACACAGAAAATAGAGCAACCGCAAAAATGCATGCAATAGTCAAAGGGGTTAGCTTTTCTGGTAGCAATAAGAACAGACTGGCAATCAGAGTGGACTGAAACAAAATGCCACCAAAAAAACCTTCCCAAGTCTTGCCGGGACTGACCAAGGCCGCTAACTTACGCTTACCAAATAGCTTCCCTATGATAAAGCCGCCGACATCGGCTAACACAACAATAAGAATACCAAACAACAGAAGCAATTTGCCATGTGCGTACAACATCACTGTCGTAATAGACACCCAAGTAGCGCTTAACAGTACGATCCCAAGCATTGATAATATCGGGGTTGGTGACCACAAAATGGCACTAGAGGGATAACCCTGAACCCACAAAAACATAACCGCCCACAACCCAACAACTCCTAACAGCAGTATTTGAGCGCGTTCGAACAAAAATTGCTCTGCAAGCCCCAACCAAAATGCCGAACCTAGTAGGGAAAGAAACAGACAAAAAAGAAATAAAATTCTAATTTTTAGTATTCTAATTTTTAGTAGGGTGGTCCACTCCCAACCGGCCAGTAAAATAACCGGGACAATAGCAAGAGAAAAAACCAAAGGCGATACATAGAAAAGTATCACGACAAACCCTGCCGCCATAAGGATCGCTGTTATTATTCGTTGTTTAAGCATTATTTATTTTTAGTATCATTATGTCGCTTGGTCCGTTAAGAACACCCCACTTTTGCTAAGACTCAGCCTACACATCCTATTATTAAGACCCAAGATACATCAAATACAAAAATTACTCTCCGGTATTTTTATATAACTAAAATTCCATGAGGTCCTTTTCTTTGGCAATTAACGATTCGTCAACTTGAGCAACAAATTTATCGGTAATTTTTTGAATGTCATCCTGCGCCTTACGCTCTTCGTCTTCGCTTATAGCTTTTTCTTTGAGCAGATCTTTAACATCAGACAGGACATCGCGGCGAACATTTCGAATTGATACTCTTGAGTTCTCGGCCTCTGCCTTAGCTTGCTTACCATAGGTCTTTCTGGTTTCCTCAGTCAAAGCAGGTAATGGAATTCTAATCACAGTGCCCGCAGTGGATGGATTCAATCCAAGATCAGACTTCATAATTGCTTTCTCTATCTCGGGCACCAAAGAGCGCTCCCAAGGCGTTACAGAAAGTGTTCTTGCGTCCTCAACGGTTATTGAAGCAGCTTGAGACAATGGCGTATCAACGCCATAATAATCAACAGAGATACCATTAAGTAAACTTGCATGAGCTCTGCCGGTGCGAATTTTATTAAACGCTTTAGCCAAAGCTTCAAGGGATTTTGTCATGCGAGCTTGCGCATCAACCTTAAGATCATCGATCATATTTTATCTCTCAATTTTCTTCTATTAGAGTGCCTTCACTGCCACCGACAACTAGGTTTAAAAGAGCACCCTGTTTTGACATACGAAATACACGAAGAGGCATTTGGTGCTCGCGACACAAACAAATCGCCGTAAGATCCATAACCCCGAGTTTTTTGTCCAGCACTTCATCATAAGTAAGGTGAGAATATAATTCAGCATCAGGATGAGTCATGGGGTCAGCTGAGTAGACACCGTCCACCTTCGTTGCCTTCAGTACAACATCAGCATTAATCTCAATCCCTCTTAAACAGGCGGCAGAGTCAGTTGTAAAAAACGGGTTTCCAGTTCCAGCAGCAAAAATAACCACATCTCCCTCTTTTAAATAGCGCATAGCTCTGCGCCTATCATAATGCTCGACGACTCCACTCATCGGAATCGATGACATTACCTGGGACGAAATATTAGTGCGCTCAAGAGCATCACGCATGGCTAGTGCGTTCATAACCGTCGCTAGCATACCCATGTGATCCCCAGTAACTCGATCCATACCAGCAGCATTGAGGGCGGCACCACGAAAAAGGTTACCACCGCCAATAACGAGCCCGACTTGAACACCGATGCCTACCAATTGACCGATTTCAAGGGCCATACGATCCAGAACCTTAGGGTCAATACCAAACCCTTCAGATCCCATGAGCTCTTCACCGCTAAGCTTTAGCAGAATTCGCTTGTACTCTTTTTGCTTTACAGACCCTGGCATCTAATTTCCTCAATCTTAACTTGCGTCTTTTACCTGGGCAGCAACCTCAGCGGCAAAATCAACTTCTTCAACTTCAATCCCTTCACCAACTTCGAAGCGAACAAATGATGTGATCTCAGCACCAGCTGCTTTTAAAAGTTTGCCTACAGTGGTGTCTGGATCTTTGACAAAAGGCTGATCGACCAAGCTACTTTCTTTCAAAAACTTATTAACACGCCCTACGATCATTTTTTCAATAATTTCTTCAGGCTTACCACTCTCTCTTGCTTGAGCAGCATAAATTTCTTTTTCTGCCGCAACCACGTCAGCTGGCATTTGATCTGAGCTAATTACCGCAGGATTTACTGCCGCAATGTGCATAGCTACATCTTTAGCAAGATCCTCGCTCCCACCACTGAGACCAACTATAACAGCAATTCTGTTATTACTATGAACATATCCACCAACAACCTCTTCCTGAATGCTAGAAACTCGTCTTGGCGAAATATTTTCACCAATTTTTTGGACTAGTGCTTCTCTGGACGACTCTAATTCGCCAGCCATCAATGTAGCCATATCGGTTTCGCGAGAGACATAAGCTGCATCAACAACAGACTTAACAAAACCCTGAAAGCCTTCATCTCGTGCAACAAAATCGGTTTCACTATTAATTTCAACAATGACACCAAAGTCATTTTCAACTTTCAAAGCCACAAGACCATCCGCTGCGGTACGACCGGCTTTTTTCGCTGCTTTCATCCCGCTTGATTTACGTAATTCCTCAATCGCTTTATCGATATCTCCGCCTGCGGCTACCAGCGCTCTCTTACACTCCATCATACCAAGACCGGTGCGCTCTCGAAGGTCCTTAACTAATGCTGATGTTACCTGTGACATCACAATCCTCTCTAAATCAAAATTTCGTTTAAAATAAAGGGGGCACAAACCCCCTTTTTTACAATCCTGTATGGTTAACTCTACTGGGCAACCTCTGTTTCGAGAACAGCTTCAGCAACTGCAGGCTCGGCCACAGGCTCTGCAACCGCAACCACGTCTTCAGCCACCTCAACAAATTCGTCTTTATTGTTGATTTTTGCTGACTGTGCCTTGCCTTCAAGTACCGCATCTGCAATAGAAGCCGCATAAAGCTTAATCGCTCTGATCGAGTCATCATTGCCAGGGATAATGTAGTCCACGCCGTCGGGATTACTATTTGAATCGACGATACCAACAACTGGAATACCCAACTTGTTCGCTTCGTTAATAGCAATACGCTCATGATCAACATCAACAACAAACAGGATGTCAGGCAGTCCATTCATGTCCTTGATGCCACCTATAGAATTTTCCAGCTTTTCTTTGGTCCTGGTGCGCGTCAAAACTTCTTTTTTACCGAGCTTGTCAAAAGTACCATTACTCTCTTGCGCTTCAAGATCTCTGAAACGACGTATGGAAGCTCTGATGGTTTTGTAATTGGTCAACATACCACCCAACCAACGATGACTGACATATGGCATAGCGCAACGCTCGGCTTGCTCTTTGATGATCTTTTGCGCTGCACGCTTGGTGCCGACGAATAAAATCTGATTTCCTTTGGCAGCTTCAACCCGCAAAATCTCCAGCGCCTCATTAAAGGCTGGCACGGTGTGCTCAAGGTTAATAACGTGTACTTTGTTTCGTGAACCAAAAATGTACTGGCTCATCTTGGGGTTCCAGAAGCGAGTTTGGTGGCCAAAGTGCACACCAGCTTGCAACATATCGCGCATACTGACAATAGACATAATAGTTTCCTTTTGGGGTTAAGCCTCCACATATCCCAATAATCAACCCATCAGCTTTATTGCTTCAAGGCACCCAGACCATTGTGCCGACATGTGTGTGTCGTTAGTGTTAAATTAATATTACCGCTACGCCAACTGCGTACCGGCGCGCTTTATACCATAACC
>DNBN01000092.1:0-463 GCA_003491845.1 Porticoccaceae bacterium
AATTACCGACCATGCCAATGCAGCTAATTTAACCCTTGATCCTGATTCTGACCCGAATGCTGATCGCGCCATGATTTTAGATAATGTAATGCTCAACAATGGCTATGATACTATTGATGAGATTAAGGCCTTTGCGCTAACTGAGCTGCATGCAGGTAACATCGATATTTTCCAAATTGGTCCCACCGAAGGTAGCTGTATCATCAACCGTCACCGCTATAAAACCGTCGGTATTAGCGACTTTGCGGATTGTGATTTTAGCAATACCGATGATATTGATAATTATCTGCTTGCCGGCGGTGCTGAGCCGCGAGTTATAGCACCCTCAGAACGCGGAGAAATTGCATATTTGGGGGTTTGTACCGGCTGTCACGCCTATGCAGGCAGATTAATTGGACCCTCTGTCATGGAGATTCAAGCTCTGTATGCTAATCGTCCAGAGGCATTAGTAAACTACATTAAT
>DNBN01000092.1:707-2705 GCA_003491845.1 Porticoccaceae bacterium
CTAATCGTCCAGAGTCATTAGTAAACTACATTAATGCACCAATACCGATGCGTGCAGACTATCCTGAAATGCCCGCACAGAATTATCTTGACGCTGAAACCCAATTGGCAGTTGCCAATTACATTTTGCAGGCAGAGAATTAATCGATTAAAAATCATCGCAAACTAACAACTCACCCACACCATACTAAAGGAAAAACAATGATAGGTATAATAGCGACATTAAACATACAAGAGGGAGCTTCTGCTGACTTTGAATTGATCGCAACGCAACTGGTGGAAAAAGTAAACACCCTTGAAGAGGGAGTACTTTACTACGATTTGTATAAAGAAAACGACACCACCTATATTTTTCTTGAACGATACAAAGATGAAGAAGCACAAATATTTCATGGTAAAACAGACTACTTCAAAGAACTCGGCGCGAAGATGGGGGCCTTTTTAACAGCAGCGCCCCATATCAAAGTACTTAAATCTGTGTAGTCACAGTTAACGACCACACTTCAAAAGCCGGCGATGAGACAATATTTTCGTCGCCGGCCAAATAACTATTGCTTCAGTCGGCCAGGTAGAAATCCAAAACACCCTGCTTATTTATCGGCAAACTATTCCCATGACAACGACGCAATTCATCTTGAACATGCAACCTTGCCTTCTCTAATCGCTTCATTGATCTTGCCGTAAAAACACCATAACCTACATCTAGATCAAAGAATTTCTCATTTGCTTTAGCTGCGGCAATACTAAATGTTGCAAATTTTTGATACGTCCGCTGCATGTAATCCATCAAGGGCTCGAGGGTCAATGGAATTTCGTCTCCGCTCAACCAAATAGCGTCCTTGGCAGCTTCTTGCCATAAATTGGCCAGGTAATTTTCAAATAGTGGTAGGTGGCTACTCAACCAAGATCTGGGCTCTGGGTCGAGTAAAAAATGCCCTTTCAAAGCACCTGCCAATGCAAAATCAGCAAGACAGGCTCGTCCGCCTAGTAAAAATGTGTACTGTGCTAAATGATTTGCCAAGAGATCCATAAGAACCCCAAAATCTTTTTTCATAGCGTCTTTTTGGTCGACACCAGCACCTTGTACAACGCAGGCAGCAGCGCCAAAAGAGTCGTATAACATTTTACCTACACCGGAAATTTGCTGTTTTTCTGCATCAGTTGTCGAACTGTTAATGGACTTATCTAACAACAGATTCATACCAAAATTGGTACCCGCTACAGTTACATTGTCAGGGTAGCACCAACGGGAATGAAGCGCATGACGAGGCAACCAGTGATTAAAAAAATCTTCCAAAACAAAACAAGCACTGCGCTGGTTTGGTGTTTCAGGAATGACCGGTTGGTAATAGAATCGTTCGTTCAAAAAGGGACCAATACTTATCGTGTCACTAATAAGCCAACCATCGGGAGTATTTAGTAGGGGAACAAATCGCGTGCCCGCTCGTGTGTCAATCTCTTGGGAGGAAGCCGCCGTTTTATACTGCCATTGATAGGCTATTCCTTGGTAGCGTAATTGTGCTTCAAGCTTGCGTGAAAACATGCTTAACTCTTGTCCAATAAGAGTATAAATGCCCTTATACATAATCATCCCCCTTGACTGAAAAAGCTATTGCGAATTTAAATACTATGGTCTAGCGTAAGCCGACATATACATGAATTTAATCGATATGCTGCATTTCACCGCATAAATCAGTTAATTCAAAAAGGCTATCCAACCCCTTCTATTGACAGAGCAGAGAGTTGCTTTAGTCTGAGACCTCAGATTCCGGTGTTTTTGAGGACAGAGCCTTTAAAAAAATGAGAACTTCCCATGTTAAAACAAATAATCATCTTATTTCTAACAGTTTTACTCGCTTCCTGTACTCATAAAAAGTCTTCGGAACCTCTAACAGAGACGCTATTGATTCACCAGGTAAATCTATTTATGAATAGCTGGCATCAAGCGGCCTCTGATTCTCATTTTGAAGCCTATTTTGATAAAATCGATTCTAAAGGG
>DNBN01000092.1:2973-18258 GCA_003491845.1 Porticoccaceae bacterium
TACTGATGCTTCTGAAAATTGGCCTAAACAGGAATTTGAAACTTATAGCAAACCACATTTTGCTAAAGGAGCCGCCTGGAACTTTAAAATGTTGGAAAGAAATATCTACATGGATGAATCGAAAGAAGTAATTTGGTTTGATGAACTGTTAGATACCTGGATGGGCATTTGTAGGGGGTCTGGGGTGATCATTGTTGAAAATTCCAAATTTAAAATTAAACACTATGTGCTCTCTCTGGCGATTCCTAACGATGATATCCAAAAGGTCATTGATGCTACCAGTGAAAATAATGCCATTGCACTGAAAAACATAAAATTAGCTCTCTAGACTCTCTGGTGCCTCTAAATTCGTTAAAGTCATCGGAGGATTTTAACAATTCATAGCACAAAGAGATAAGCTCTGAGAATCAGCTATAACTTGTAAGGTATACTTCTTCACTAAAAAATGGCTAACAACAAACAGAGTGCTTTGTAATGTCTACTGAAAAATTGCCCCTGCCACTGTGGCAACCAACCCAAGAACAGATCCAAAACAGTAACATGTATCAATTTATGTCGTCAGTGGCACAGAAACACAGACGGCCTTTGAATGATTATAGTGAACTCTATCAGTGGTCTATTACTGATCCCGAAGCCTTTTGGTCGGATATTTGGTCTTATACCGAGATTCGCGCTTCAAAAAAATGGGACGTCGTATTAACTGATCCAGAGGCCTTTCCCGGTGCCACCTGGTTTTCTGCAGCACGACTTAACTTTGCAGAAAATCTATTACGCAATCGTACCAACAAAACAGCTCTAATCTCGCGACTAGAAAATGGGCAACGAACTGTAATGACCTACGCAGAGCTGCATAACCAGGTAGCTCAGTGTGCAGCTGCTATGCGGGCTATGGGTGTGACAGTGGGAGATCGAGTCGCCGGGTTTATGCCTAACGTCAGTCAGACAATTATTGCTATGCTAGCCACCGCCAGTATAGGAGCCATTTGGTCCTCATGCTCACCAGACTTTGGTATTAATGGTGTAATGGACCGATTTGGTCAGATCAAACCAAAATTATTATTTGGCTGCACTGGCTATTATTACAATGGGAAAACCATCGACTCAATGCCACAATTGCAAGAAATTTGCGACAAAATTAAAAGTATCCAAAAGCTGGTGTTAGTGCCGATAATTGAATTTAAGAGTGACATTGCCAATCATAAAACAATACTTTTTAATGATTTTTTAATCACTAAAGAAACACCAGAGTTAGCTTTTGAGCAACTGCCGTTTGACCATCCACTGTATATTATGTATTCCTCAGGAACCACCGGCATGCCCAAGTGTATTGTTCACGGTGCTGGCGGCACATTAATTCAACATCTTAAAGAACACCGTTTACACGTAAATTTAAAACCTTCTGATGTAATATTTTTCTACACAACCTGTGGGTGGATGATGTGGAACTGGTTAGTCAGCGCACTTGCCTCTGAAGCTACTGTCGTTTTATTTGACGGATCACCTTTTTATCCCCAGCCTCAATCTCTTTTTGATATGGCAGAGCAAGAAAAAATCAGCGTGTTTGGTACTAGTGCTAAATACATAGCGGCTTTAGAAAAAGCAGGTGTAAAACCTAGCAAAAGTCATGATTTAACATCGCTTAACACTCTATTATCAACTGGTTCGCCCCTTTCACATGAGAGTTTTCGCTATGTTTACAAAGATATAAAAACCGACATCTGTCTAGCCTCTATTTCCGGTGGCACTGATATATTGTCGTGTTTTGTACTCGGCAATCCTACTATACCAGTGTGGGAGGGAGAAATTCAGTGTCGTGGTTTAGGCATGGCTGTGGATGTTTGGGATGATCAGGGCTTGTCGATTATTGCTGAAAAAGGTGAATTGGTATGTACAAAACCATTCCCTAATGCACCGATCTGTTTTTGGAATGATGATGCTAACAAGAAATATCTAGATGCTTATTTTGAGACGTATCAAGGTGTCTGGGCACAGGGTGACTATGGGGAAATTACTGAGCACGGTGGCATGATTATTCATGGCCGTTCCGATGCAGTATTGAACCCTGGCGGGGTACGAATAGGTACTGCCGAAATCTATCGACAAGTAGAAAAAATCGATAAAATCCTGGACAGTATTTGTATCGGACAAACATGGCAAGATGACGTTCGAGTGATACTCTTTGTGGTATTAAAAAGCGGCACCAGCTTAACCCAAGATCTGGAACAACAGATTCGCGCCACCATTCGTGAAGAAACAACACCTCGCCATGTGCCTGCAAAAATAATCGCAGTGGCGGACATTCCGCGCACTATAAGTGGCAAAATTGTGGAGCTGGCCGTGCGTAAAGTAGTGCACAATGAAATAGTGACTAACACTGATGCCTTAGCCAACCCCGAGGCCTTAGATTACTTTAAAAATCTCTTCGAACTCAAAACCTAGGGCCTAAAAATTCACACAAGGCGGCCTGACTATGAGTAGACACGTCTATAGTATTCCCCAGTGTAATAACCTTTGGTATTTGTGCTGTAAACTGCGGCCAAAACGTCAAATCGTCGTCATTGGGATTCCCTGTAGTGGCAAAGTTCACCCAGTAGCGCTTTATTAGATCAGTGAGTTGCCGATCCACCTGAGAAGTTGGCAACCAATCATCATGAGTATCGAAAACGTAAGGTAATTCAGCTCCATGGTAAGCTCCCATAGTAGCCGCCATTTCACCGTCTCTTTGACGATTAAAGTAGTACACCCATGAGTGACCCCGCATGCCAGATATTTCCTCCGCCAAACGCAATGCAGGACACAAGAATGTTTTGGCAGTACTAAGCATATTTAACTGATCTTGCTCATTGGGAAAATGATCAACTAACAGCTGTAATGCCATAATATCCTCAGAATTTGCCTCAGATTGAAGCCATTCTTCAACACTAAGATTTTCATTTAAATACATAAGTGATTCATGCTCATTGGAGCCAATCAATAATTCAGTAGTATGTAGTTTTTTCGCCTTAATAGTGTCCACCAAGGGCTCTAAAACGCTTTGGCCATCAACTGCATTATCATAGTAGTGGTCCTTATAAATTACCTCTGAGGCATATAAAACAGTGTCTGCGGGTATTTGGCGTAACTCTTGAGCAACATCAGTAATCTCAGTGGCAAGTAATTTTTTAGCCAACGCAATCCCCAGTACCGTATCATCTTCCTTAGTGGCCCGGTTGGACATAGCCGAGCCAGAGCTCTGATGAATAGCCCTAGAAAATAGTCCTTTGCTGGCAGGAATTGCCATTAAATAATCAATGTTTCCGGCACCAGCAGATTCACCCATAAGAGTAATACGTGTAGGATCGCCACCAATGGCAATGCTGTTTTGGTTGATCCAGCGCAGAGCTTCTACCATGTCAAGTAGACCAAAATTTGAATGCTCAAACGCCGGGTGCGAAAAATACCCAAAAGCGCCTAGTCGATAAGCAATTGAAATGACGATCACGCCATCGGTTGCCATATTTTTGCCGATATAATTAGGCTCATAAGACCAACCAGCTTTATTGGAACCTCCGTGTATATAAACAATTATTGGAAGCAATGGATCATCAGTATGTGAGGAGGTAGTAGGCCGCCAAATATTTAGATAAAGGCAGTCTTCACTTACCTTAGGGGCTATGACCACTCTGGGATCGCCACCAAACCCTTGAACAACATTTTTATACCATTGCGTGATACGGCTACCCTGCATACACGCCGGAGCAAAATTATCCGCTAAAAAAGTGTCTTTAGAATGTGTAAATGCAACGGGTGGCGCCCAACGAAGGTCTCCAACGGGCGGTTGAGCAAAAGGAATACCCAAAAAAGATTCAGTGCGCCCATCCTCACTGTGTTTTCCAATCACTATGGACTCACCAATAGTAAGGGAAGGTCTTTTCGATTGGGTATCAGCAGGCTCAGTCATGCAGCCTATTAAACTGACCACAAGGACTATACAAAGAATAGCTACTTTTATTTTTGACATATTATTCGCCATTTTTGTCCATCGGTACTCATCACCATCAGTTCATCTGGATAATCACGCAACCGCGACAATCGCCCTGCTCAACCAGTTCATGACTATGACTAATTTGATCCAGTTTTAGGTTATGAGCCACTCTATGCTGTAATTTATTGTTGGTCAGCGCTTCGTTTATAGCATCAATAGCCTGCAGTTTCGCCGTCTCTGGCATAGCATATACAATCACCATGCGAAGCGTTAAGTCCATAAACATCATTTCTAAAAAAGGCAGTGTTGGTTGCTTTACCTGAGTGGAAGAATAGGTCGCAATAATACCACCAGTGGCAACACAGATTAGTATCTGCGGTAAATTAGCCCCAAATTCCACATCGATGACCCGATTAACCTTCTTTCCCTCGCAGGCCTGTAGCACGTGCTGGCCCCAATCTTTGTCACGATGATTAACCACGGCTTTGGCGCCCAAAGATAGACATAAGCTGCGATCCTCTGAGTTACTTGCAGTGGCAATAACCTCAGCTCCAGCCATCACCGCCCATTGAATGGCATAGTAGCCAACCCTACCAGCACCGCCAGTTACTAGAACCCTTTGGCCCTTAATGTCACCGTCAGCATGGACACAGCGGTGGGCCGTCATCGCTGGAATACCCAAGCAGGCACCAACAGCAAAATCAACAGAATCTGGCAGAGTAACCGCTCTATTTGTGTCCACCGCTACATACTCAGCAGCGGTACCTAACTGACGGTCGTACTGAGCCTGATAGACCCAAACTCGTTGACCGATTCTATCTCTGGAGACATTATCCCCCACCGCCTCAATAACACCGGCGCCATCACTATGAGGAATAACCAGTCCCGCATGAAGTAGTTTCGCCGATGATCCTGCGCGCTTTTTAACATCAGACGGATTAACACCACTGGTGATTACTTTAACCAAGACCTGATCACAACCCGCACTAGGTTTTGGCTGTTCACCAATATTCAAAACCTGTTTGGCAACACCAAATTGTTCAAACCATGCTGCTTTCATTATCTATCGCCTTTAAATACTAGTGATTTATCGATGCAAGTGTCATCAACTGGACAGAGTCTCTGTATGGCCATCAATCGGAAGTGCTTGTCCAGTAATATGCTGGGCAGCTGGAGAGCATAAAAAGTACGCTGTTTGGGCGATATTCTGAGCATCGACAAATACTCCCAGTGAGTTTTGATTTAAATACATCTCCCGAACTGCCTCTGATGACAAATCTCTTGCTTGTGCATCTAAGTCTATCACCTTATCAATACGCGGGCCCTCAACACTGCCAGGGCATAATGCATTAACACGTACACCATAGGCTCCAAGCTCCATAGCCCATGTCTTGGTAAGGCCAATTATGGCCCATTTGGCTGCAGTGTAGGGGGACCTTAATGGACAACCAAAAAGACCAGCATTAGAGGACATATTAATCATGCAGCCAGCAGAAGCTTTTAGCATAGGAACGGCTTTTCGGGTTACATAAAAGATACTGTTTAAATCAACATTGATAGTGTGATTCCATTGCTCAGGAGAAATATTCTCAACCGCCGCAGTAGGACCAGCGATACCGACGTTATTCACTACGATATTAAGGCCACCATATAGCTTAGTAATATCCTCAAATACACGATCCACATCCTCCAAGCATGTTACATCGGCACAGGTCGCAGTGATTTCTGGGATTTCCTCAAGTAGTCTGTCAATAGCAGAGGAATCAATATCACAGACATGTACGTTATAGTTGCGTGACCAAAAATGTCTGGCTATAGCACAACCAATCCCCGAGGCCCCAGCCGTTATTAGAATAACATTCTGTTTATTTTCCATAACCGTCGCTACTTATAATTATTATGCTTTATTCTAGGTTTAAACTCCGGTTGAGCTCAAGTGTTAAACTCTTATGATATTATGCTCGACTCGTAAAAAGACACGCTACTTTAAACATCATGGGAATTGACATGGCCAGACGCATTTTAGAAAGTTCACATATACATCCCAATATCCAAGCTATTATAGAAAATAGCCATGGTGATATCATCGAACAGGTGCAATCTGCAGTGACAAATAATAACGTTGTTGTAGTTGGTATGGCTCAAAATCCGGCACCAAAACGCGCACGAAAAGTCCTAAATGACAACAATATAGATCATGTTTACCTTGAGTACGGAAGTTACTTCAAAGAGTGGCGCCGGCGCAATGCACTGAAGATGTGGACTGGCTGGCCAACCTTCCCAATGGTATTTGTAAAAGGTACTTTGATTGGTGGATCCAGCGATTTACGTGCATTGATAGATAGCGGTGAAATAACCTCTTTACTGGCAAAAGAATAAACAGATGTGATTAACTAAGGGCTTGATTGATCATATTTCGCCAATTTGTTAATCCGAATCACTGCTTGAATTTCATTCACATAAGCCTCTCGAAGCTCTGAATAATCAACTAACCCCTCTGCAAGTTGGTAGCCAGTGACCGGTTTATTCTGAGCACGAAGTTGTGCTCTTTGAGTGCGCAAACTTTCATAAGCATTGTGAGTATTAAGATTGCGCAAATAGGCGTTTATAGCATCACTAACCGAATCGAAAGTAGCCACCTCGTGCTTGCTACCTTCATTTCGCCGCAACGGCACCAGACCACAGCCTTCTTGATAGCACCACTGGCCAAAAAGATTATTTCCTTGAACGGCAAAACGGGAGGTTCCCCAAGCGGATTCCATAGCGGCCTGTGCTAACACAAGAGAGGTTGGAATTTGGTCAACTCGCAGCAACAATTGTTGAACCTCAGCTGCAGCTATAGTATCTGCCTTAAGCCGGTATTGAGTGGCAAGTTGCATCAGAAATGTTTTGTGGGACGGGCTATATTCCTCTTCAGTTAAATGCTTTAACTCAACTAATTTATCTCGCTGCTCCTGTATGAGAGTATTTTGAATCTCAACAAGTGGCAGCATAAAACCAAAAAATGCTGACTTTTTTTGTTTCACATCTTGATACACTGAAAAGTCCGGTAAGGCTGGTTGCGTTGACTTAATCAGTGAATTAATAACCACAGCAGAGGTCATAATAAGCGTGATAATAATGACAGTGCGATTAATATCCCAGTTCATATCTTTAATCACCTGCCAATGCTTGGTTACGCTTTTCTGCTGCAGCCCAATCTTTAGGTAGCAATTGCGCTACCTTTAAAAAACTAAGGATAGATGGCACAAAGAACAAACAGGTAACTGACATTGCATAACGCATAGAAAGCAGATCATTAGAGTTTTCCTTGAACACATCAATTAGCCAGCCAGTGAACGTAGGGCCACCACCTAGAGCAATCATATTAAGGATAAAAAAGAACAATGCAGTTGACATAGCTCGCATATTAATTGGCGCTAAAGTCTGGGCAATGGCGAAACTGGGTCCTAAATAAATACCCAAAAATAGCAGAAAGAAAGTAGAAAAGACCAAATGAATCCAAATTGATGATACCCAAAATGCAATGATTCCTATGGGTAGGCATAGGGATATAGCAATAGCAGGTACCCAGCCATAGGCGCGAATATCTTTAGCTCCCCATTTATCAACTAATTTGGCGCCAAAATACGCACCACCAGCATAGGTCGTACCATTTATAATACCTAGGATGATTACCAGTGTCTGGAAATCAAATGTCGGATCCAAAATAATCAAATACTTGGTCTGAAAGGCTGACTTAGCGTAGGAGACAAAAGATCCGAATGCTATACCTAATGCCATAGCCCACCATGCCGGAATTTTCAGGAGTGTTCGCAGTGATTCCTTAAAAGGAGGTTGCACAATATCTGAGCTGTTATCTAATTCCATAGCCCCGCGAACTGGCTCTTTTAACGTCAACTTAACAACCAAGGCTAAAGCAATTCCCGTAACACCAAGAAAAATAAATATGCGACGCCAGTCAACATCTTGACCACTGGACCCCATCAATGATGCAGTGGCAAAATAAGCTGCCATAATACCTAGGGGAATACCCATTGAATAAACACCTAGGGCTCCCGCACGTTCCTCCTTGGGATACATATCCGAAATAATTGAGTGAGATGGGGGACTGCCCCCCGCCTCACCAATACCCACGCCCATTCGAGCAAGACCCAACTGCACAAAGTTGCCTGCCATACCTGTTATAGCAGTAAAGCCGCTCCACGTGGCCAGAGCAATAGAAAGAATATTGACGCGATTATAGCGATCTGCCAACCAGGCTACAGGTATAGCGACAAGCGTATAAAATGTTGCGAAGGCCAAACCCGTTATCAAACCTAACTGCGTATTGGTAAGGTCCAGATCTGCTTGAATAAAAGGCGCTAAAATACCCACAATTTGTCGGTCAATAAAATTAAAACCATAGACAATAGTCAATAGTACAAGGGCAAACCTACGATAGCTTTTGCTGGGGAAGTTTTGATCAGTCATAAGTCTTACTATTTCCTTTTAATTATTCTTTTATTCCATGAGCCAAAAGCGTAAAAGCATACTCTTCAGCATAATCTTTTAAACGCCCGTCCATACCGCTATTGGAGAAGTGGCCCGCACCCATGTTAATTCGCATGACCAATAGGTTGTTATCGGTTTTTGTACTGCGCATCTTTGCCGTCCACTTTGCAGGTTCCCAATAGGTTACTCGAGGGTCGTTTAAACCTCCCGAGACAAACATTGGCGGATATTCTCGTGCCGTAATATTGTCATAGGGAGAATAGCTTCTGAGTAATTCAAAAGCCTCAGAACTTTCAATAGGATTACCCCATTCTTCCCACTCAGGCGGTGTAAGAGGCAAGCTTTCATCAAGCATAGTGTTTAAGACATCGACAAAAGGAACCCCAAGGTTAACCGAACGCCATAAATCTGGAGCCTGAACCACCGCTGCACCCATTAGCTCGCCGCCAGCACTACGTCCAGAAATGGAAATATTGCCAACACTTGTATATTTTTCCGCCGCCAGAAAAGTAGCTGTATCGACAAAATCATTAAACGTATTAGTGCGCTTGTCTAATTTTCCATCAAGGTACCACTGATAACCTAGCATAGCGCCACCACGAACATGGGCAATCGCATATACAAAGCCTCTATCTAGTAGACTCAAACGCATGGTTGAAAATGTAGGGGAAACAGTTACTCCATAGGCGCCGTATCCGTATAGCAACAGTGGTGATTTACCATCACGCTTGAACCCTTTTTTATAGACTAAAGACAGAGGTATCAAAACTCCATCGCGACTCGGAGCCATGACACGCTCAGTAACATAGTCTTTTTTGTTATAACCACTGGGTACCTTTTGCACTTTACGTTCGACTAATTCTCTGTTTTCAAGCTGATAATCATAGGTAGTCGAGGGCGTTATCATAGACTGGTAACCCAAGCGAACAAAGGACTGTTCAAATTGTGTGTTCTGACCAATGTAAAGAGTCGCTACATCCTCGGGGAATACTAGTTGATGACGATCTCCAGTATAGAAAAGAACACTGATGCTATCGACACCACGAGTTCTGGCTTTGATGACGATAAACTCTGAGAAAGTTTGAAAATCCATCAAATACACATCCTCAGAACCCTCCTCTAATGTCTCCCAGTTGTTGTAATTTGGCTGATTGTCGGCTACTTTAGCAAATCGAAAATTTTTGTTTGTATCGTTGGCCAAAATATAAAAATATTCATGGGCATGATCCACAGTCATGGTAAAACCTGCACTGCGATCAACTAATTTAACCAGTGGAGCGTAAATATCGTCCGTTGGGACGACATAAGTCTCCTGTACTTCCCCCTGAGAACTTACCAAACGAAGGTATTTTTCATCACTAGTAAGGCCAAAATCCAAGAAATAACCATCATCTTTTTCATGATAAATCGTTTTGTCCTCTGATTGAGACTCTCCTAAACGATGGACATTAATATTCTTAGCGTGCCATCTATCCTTCTCCAGTTGGGTGTATATGATCATCTTCCCATCAGCACTAAATTCAAGGCTACCCTCTACATCCTGCAGCTGGTCAATCAAGTATTCGCCAGTGGTAATATCAAAAACTCTCAACTGATACCGCTCATCACCTTCGGTATCGAAGCTGTAGGCAAGTAGCTTATTGTCAGGACTGACGCGCCAGTCACCTAACACAAAATAATCGTATCCCTGCGCTAGAGCAGTTACATCAAGAACAATATGCTCCTGTTTATCAGACAAAGCATGTCTGCTGTAGGTTGGATACTCCTCACCGGGACGGAAGTACCATCGATATTGGTAGCCATTTTTAATAAAAGGTACAGAGGTTTCACTTTCATCCGTACGACCTTTAAATTCAGCAAAGAGTTTATCTACCAGTACCATATTGGGCTCAAGAAATGACTGGTAGTAGCTGTTTTCTTCAGTCAGGTAATCAAGCACCTGTTTATCATCAACTTGTGGATACCCCTGATCTTTTAACCAGAAGTAATCATCTGCTAATTCCTGGCCATGATAAGATGAAAAATGCTCCTGCTTAATCGCCACAGGCGCTGGTTCGAGGAGCTGTTTGATACGAGAAAAATCTGTGGTCACAGTATTCTCCATGGAGATCTGAGGGTTTTGATCACAAGCGGATAATGCCACTAAACATACTAGAACCAACAAAAGACGCTTAATCATTACCACTCCGTTTTTATTATCATGAATTTTTATTTAGGGTCAGCGGTCAAGAGCACTTTTTTGATGATTAAAAGCATCAGCATATGGAACATAGGCACCTTTAAAGTAATGCACTACTATTCGATACAGACGCATGCTTAGATAATCAGTAGTACATCAATACCTAGCAATACAAACATACCGCGCACAATGATTTTAGTGCGTTTATCTAAATCGGTATAGGCTCTAGACAATCGCTCTAAATCATCTTTAGCAATATCACCACCGCGTTTTACTTGACCTGCGGTGTTGGTAACCAAAGCGGCGGCAGAAACACCCGCAGTTGTCATCATAAGTTTTTTGATAAAGTTTCTTCTACCTATTAAGGGTTGAATTGATTGTTTCAGCTGCACCTGTTTCTCCCTTTTAAGAGTAGTTTTTGGTATTCGCAGGGTAACCCAAATTCGATGGAAGCACCATGATTCTTGCATTAAGGTGAAAGCTAAGAGTTAATCTTGCACTTCAATCTCGATCACCTCTGACATCACTGGGGGGCTGTGTGGAATATGCACATGATTCCCCAGCACAAGCTGCAGACGATGCTTCCCAACCGGCAATGTCACTTTAGTGCTAGTCTGGCCTTTACCAAAATGGCGAACACTGTCCGTTGCAGGCAATGGCTTGTCCAGATCAGGCAAGTTCTCAACATTTATAAGTAAATGGTGATGGCCAGAATTAGCCACCGCCATCCCCGCAGGAGACACCTGCATCCCAGATAAACCAAACACTACATCAATACTTAAGGGCCCTTGTGATTTGAAAATCTGACCATGTAGTGGTTGAACAAAATATACACTGGCATCTGCAGGAGCTGATGAATTTGGCATCTCGGCAATGGAAAATGCACTGGCGATTAATCCCATACCAAAGATTAACCGTTTAACTTTATATAGTAATGATTTGTTCATTGTTATGTTTTCCATGTTTCTGTTAGTAACAACATTGTAACCGTTTCTTTAAAACTCCAGATCTATAATCAGAGGCTAACGCAATACCAAGGTAAAAAGCTAGCACAACAATGGTTATCTTCTGAAAATATCGTTAACTGTATAACGTTGAGACAGCTGGGTTTTAGGTGTAATAGGCTTTTGAGGTCATCAGTTTTAGGAACCTTTTACATCCCTTTTAACTACTACAAATAGGCAAGTTCTTAAGGTACTAACAAAAAAATTTTAGCTAAATTGGGATCAAGGCAATGATAAAACTTCACGGCTTTGCAATGTCAAATTATTTCAACATGGTTAAGCATGCCCTAATGATAAAGGACTGTGAGTTCACAGAAAATACAGTTTATTCACAAACATTAGAAATCTTAGCTGTTACTAATACAGGCAAAGTTCCGGCCATGACAACAGCTACCGGCGTCCATCTAACTGAGACTACAGTAATTTTGGGCTATCTCGAAAAGCCTATCCAACACCGGCGCTATAGCCTTCTTCAGCAGAGGAAAGAGACCAAACACATCGACTGATCAAAGTAATTGAATTATATCTAGAACTTCCCTCACGCCATCTTATGCCTGATTTTTTTTGCCAAGCGTCAACCTCAAGTGACTCTGGTTAACGAAGTACATAAACTTTTTACTCGGGGCTGTGCGTTTTTGTAATAACTGTGCCGCCATGACACTTTATCTAATGGGCCCGAAGATATCTCTGGTGGATATTTTTCTAGGCTATAGTCTGGCAATTCCTACTGTGATGGGTACAAGGTTAGCTAACATTCATCCAATGAAGGCTATCCAAGGTTTACATCAGTGGCAATCACTATAGCTAATAGTGATATCGCGATAAAAATTGATGCTGAAAAATCTGCTAACCAAGCCAAATTTATGGCAAGATTAGGCAGTAAATAACACAAATTAAAAATCGTAAAGCACAACCAACTGAGCAATTAAAAACGACATATCAATTATAAAACAATAACCAAAACCTTGGGGATAAGAATGAATAAAATAATTCACTGGCTGTTTATACTAACACTAACGGCGCCACTATTGACGGCAACTCATTTAATCGCAGCTGATTTAGAAGAGGCTAGCCCTGAAAGCGTTGGTATGTCCAGTAAAAGGTTGGCGAGAATAAAGCCCTATATGCAACGCTATGTAGATGAGGGTGAACTGGCTGGAGTGCAAACACTCATCGCTCGAAACGGCAAAATTGTGCACTTTGACCAAGTAGGCAAGTTAAACCTAGATACCGGACAAAAAATCAAACATGACGCATTATTCCGTATCTATTCTATGACAAAACCCATAGCCACTACCGCAGCTATGATCCTCTATGAAGAGGGGCTTTTTCAACTCAATGATCCAGTAGAAAAATATCTACCCGAATTTAAAGATCAAAAAGTACTCATTGATGGCCTGCTTGTTGACCCGACACACCCATTTACCATCCGTGAATTGATGAGTCATACCGCCGGTTTAACCTATGGCGTTTTTGGCAATACCGCAGTTGATCGACTATATCGAGAAGCTCTGTGGGATGAGTCTATAAACTTTAAGAAAAGTCTCAAAAATCTAGACGATCTGGTTGCTGCAATGGGTCCTATACCACTGGAATATCAACCGGGCACAAAATGGGTTTATAGTCTGTCTGTAGATGTTTTAGGCGCATTGATTGAACGAGTATCTGGACAACCGCTAGATGTATTTTTATATGAACGAATTTTTGAACCACTAAACATGCAAGATACCTTCTTTGAGGTCCCAAAAAATAAGTTACATCGCTTTGGCACACTGCATATGCGCTCACCAGAGAACAAGCTAATCATTGTGGATAGACCAGAAACTAGTCCATATACGAATCCGGTGACGCTATTCTCCGCTGGTGGGGGACTGGTGAGCAGCAGCATGGATTACCTGCGCTATTCTCAAATGATGCTCAATGGCGGCGAGTTAAATGGCGTACGTATAATAAGTCCAACTACCGTTGACTTAATGACGCGTAATCAATTAGGTGCTGATATTAAGTCTGGGCTTGGTGAGTTGCCCGGTACACAAGGAACTCTAGGCTTTGGTCTAGGTTTTGGTGTCTCTATAGCACCACCAAAAATTGGTTCTGGTTCAATGGGAGAATACAATTGGGGTGGGGCTGCTGGAACGGTATTTTGGATTGACCCAAAAGAAGATATAGTGGCTATTATAATGGTCCAAATGATGCAAAACCCCATCGATCTTCGCGCTAAATTTAAAGCGCTTACTTATCAGGCAATTACCAAGATGAACTGAATGTGGTTAGTAATATTTAAGCAATATAGAGGCGACATATCGTCGCCACTATATTGCTACTTAATGATTTTACTTGCGTAATTATCTCACCTGTCTCCGCTTAAATTAGCCGGTCTGTTACCGCAGATTCAGGTCAAAGTACTACTTTTATCAAAAATCTAATAAATAT
Organism: Porticoccaceae bacterium; assembly: GCA_003491845.1. Classification (GTDB taxonomy): domain Bacteria; phylum Pseudomonadota; class Gammaproteobacteria; order Pseudomonadales; family Porticoccaceae; genus HTCC2207. Next base: position 17,048 of record DNBN01000092.1, read on the forward strand.
ACTTATTCGGCAACCTCTTGGGCCACAGCACCTGAACCTTGGCGTCGAGTGTCAGAAGCACCCAAAGTACTATTACGTTCACCTCGTTGAATACTTTGAGTAGACCCAAGAATACGCGGCTTACCGGCGATATTATGGCCCATATCAGTTAATATCTGCAGAGTATCTTTTGAAAATCCCGATTCAAAAAATACCAAATCAGGTAACCATTGATGATGTAACCTAGGCGCTGCAGAGGCCTCTGCCACGCCCATATCAAAGGTTAGTACGTTTAAAACTGTCTGCAGAACTACTGTAATTATTGTGCTTCCCCCTGGGCTTCCGGTAGCTAGCAGTGGTGTTCCATCAGCAGAAAATACAATAGTTGGTGTCATCGAAGATAATGGTCGTTTTCCTGGTTCAATGGCATTAGCAATGCCACCAATTAAGCCAAAACCATTGGGTGATCCGGGCTTAGATGAAAAATCGTCCATTTCATTATTTAGTAAGAACCCAGCACCGGCCACTGAAATGCCACTACCATAGGAAAAGTTAAGAGTGGTGGTACTACTGACTACATTGCCCCATTGATCCCACGTAGAGAAATGAGTAGTCTCCACAGACTCTTTTTCTGCCGCTGCTTGCCCCTTGGAGAGACTCTCAACATCAATATCTAATCCGGGAGTCACCGCTTTAGACGCAGTAGCCTTTGTAAGATCGATATCTTTTCGAAGTAAATTGGCATAGTCCTTGTCAATAATCTTGGCAACCGGCACAGCGTAATAATCAGGATCCCCAAGATAGGCACTTCTATCGGCATAAGCCCGACGCATGACTTCAACCAAACGATGAACATAAGCAGCACTATTGTGACCTAATGTCGCCAAATCATAGCCCTCTAACATGTTCAACATTTGAACTAAGTGAACACCTCCAGAAGATGGCGGAGGCATTGCACAAACCTTATTATCTCGGTAGTCACCACAAACTGGCTCACGTAAGACTACCTTGTAATTTTGCAGATCCTGTCGAGTTATTAGACCATCAGAACGTTGCATTTCAGCCATAATCAAATCTGCGGTTTTCCCTTGATAAAATCCTGCCCGACCCTGATCACGAATTCGCCTGAGAGTTGACGCTAAGTCGGCTTGCTGAAAAATTTCACCCGGCTGATACGAAGCCCCTTTTTGCTTATAAAAGTAGTCCTTAGAGGCGTCATTTTTTGCTAAGCG
>DNBN01000252.1:0-3636 GCA_003491845.1 Porticoccaceae bacterium
TGGGCAGAAATTTATTACCAAAAAGAATTAGAGTGGCGAGCCACCTGGGCCAGGTGTCGCATTTCAGAAAAGGCATTTTGGATCCATCCAAGGAGCTCCGCGACTCCGCCGAATAATCTATGACCGACAGGGGAATAACAATGATCACAGGGCAATGTGAATGCAGAAAGGTGAGATTTGAAATTCATGGCGAGATTAACGACTACAGTCACTGCCATTGCAGCCAGTGCAGACGAATGCATGGGGCGGCTTTCGCCACCTTTGGCGGCGTATTAAAGCGAGATTTTAAGTTTACCTCTGGCACTGACGAAATAACCCATTATGCTTCATCCGATGACCACGATCGGTTATTTTGCCGAATCTGTGGCTCCAACATTTTGGTCGACTTGAGTGCTGAGCCCGATGCGCGCTACGTCGCCATGGGTGTAATTGATGGTAATCCGGAATTACCTGAGGGATACCACATTTTTGTTGGTTCCAAAGCGCCTTGGTACGCCTTTGATAATCCGGGCGAGCAGTTCCATACGGTTCCGGAAGAATAGATCTGAACCTTGTAGAGGAGATATGTGATGACACTAACCAACAGCCGCAAAATATCCAAACCGGCCAAAATAGCCCTTCTGACAGCGTGGAGCCTGTTTATGCTGGTCTTAGGCAATAACGTGGATAGTGATTTTGTGGTTAACAAAAGCTTTGCCTCCAGTGAGCAAAGTCCTAAGTTAGTGCGCTTAGATAAGTTGCAGTTGGCGGGTGAGAATCTTGGAGAGTTTAGTCCATATCTACCCGACCGAGGCGATTTAGTTGCCAGAGGAGATGATGTTTACTACACCCAAGATGAGAATCTTGGCATCGGTGTCTGGGAAAGTAAGCCTGGATCAATGACTTATGATGACCTTCAATATGACGAACTGATGCTGGTACTTGAAGGTCAATTGATCATGACCGCGGTTGGAGGAGAGCCACAATATTTCAACAAAGGCGATGGCTTCGTTCTTCCCATGGGTTGGTCTGGTATGCTTGCGGTAGGAGAGGGGGGTGTGCGGAAAATTTGGGTTTCATACATGGGAGGGATTAAGGGAGAGTAACTCAGTGATGACCACCTACTGTGGCCATTTAACAAATACAAAATTAGGGGTAAGAGTATGGTTGTCAAAACAAAAATTATAATACTAAGCTTTTGTCTGATCTTTTTGATAAGCGCATGTAATCAGAGGGAAACATCGGACGGGGAAAAAGCTCTATCAAATCAACCTTTAATGCCTGAAGACGAGGTTTATTGTGACAACTTCAGCGAGGAGGGTATGGCACTGTTCGGTGATTTACACGTGCATACAAGATACTCTTTTGATGCGGCAGCCAATAGCACCGGAGCAACTCCAGAGGATGCACACCGTTATGCGCGTGGAGAAGAAATTCCAATTTTTCCGATTGATGATCAAGGCGTTGCTATTGGTAGAACCAAAATAGATCGTCCTTTAGACTTTTTAGCGGTCACCGACCACGGTGAATTCTTAGGTGAGAGAGCACTGTGCCGTTCTAGTACCTCGCCAGTGTATGAAACGCAATTTTGTCGGACTTATCGGGCCGACGAGCGGCAGGGTATGGTGATGTTGTCTACGGTGATAACCACAGAGACTCCGCAGCGCATTCCTGAAATTTGTGGTGTAGATGGCGCTTTATGTCGTGATTATGCCAAGTCCCCTTGGGAGGATATTCAGGCGGTGTCAAATAAAGCTAACTCCCCTTGTGAATTCACCAGCTTTATTGCCTATGAATACACAGGTACGCCTGGTGTGAGCAATTATCATCGCAATGTTATTTTTAGAACTCATTCAGTACCCAACTTGCCTGTAAGCTATATTGATGCTCCCATCGACAGCAAACTCTGGAGTGAGCTTGATAAAAGCTGCAGAGTCGAGGACGGATGTGATTATCTGACTATTCCTCATAATACCAATTTAGCCAATGGGCGCATGGCGCCTTATATGCAGCTAGAAGATAGTCTAGATGCCAAACGCGGTTATGCTGAATTACGCATGAAACGTGAGCCGATCATGGAAATATTTCAGCATAAGGGTGGCTCCGAATGTATCAACGGGCTAAGCACCGTTTTTGGCGCTCCCGATGAATTATGTAATGTTGAGGCTGTTCGGCAACTGGGAGAAACTAAAATTTATCTCACGCCAGATGATAGCGCTCCTGGCCAGCAAATATCGCTGAAAACCGTGTCTCAGGTCACGGAGCAGTGCGAACCTGGACAGGTGGGGGGTAACGGTATGGTAGGCGCCGGCTGTGTTGATGCTACTGATTTTCAACGCTCAGCACTTCTGGTAGGTCTAAAGGAAGAGCAGAGGGTTGGCATAAATCCAATTAAATTGGGTGTTATTGCCGCTACTGATACGCATTCTGCTAACGCCGGTGGTGCCAAAGAGTCAGAATGGGTTGGCGCAGTCACTGGCGAGGCGACACCTCAAGAGCGCTTACAGCCGGGTTTGCTCACCAGTGGTATTGACGGCAACCCCGGTGGGCTCGCTGGCGTGTGGGCAATGGAAAATACCCGCGATGCAATTTTTGATGCCATGCTGCGCAAGGAAGTATTCGGTACATCGGGTCCAAGGATACGACCGCGCCTTTTTGCCGGATGGAATTTTGATCAGGATATGTGTGAGCACAATGACATGATTGCGCGCGCCTATGCCACAGGGGTTCCCATGGGGGGCGATTTAGTGAGCGTTTCTGAACCGCGGCTACCGACATTTTTGGCCTATGCCGCCAAAGACCCCGAGGGTAGTCAACTTCAGGCGCTACATCTCATCAAAGGTTGGATCGGTGAGGATGGCAGTATGAACAATGAGGTCATTTCTATTGCTGAGACACAGTCAGGAGCTGATAGTTTGTGTCGTGTGTACGTGGATGAAAACTTTGATCCTCGTCAGTCCGCTTATTACTATCTTCGCGCGGTAGAGCCGCCAAGCCCGAGATGGCATACCTATGATTGTAAGGTAATCGCGGAGGATCAGCGGCCCGCAGTATGTATCGATAACAGTTATCCAAGTGACATTGTTGAAATGGCTTGGACTTCACCCATCTGGTATCGAGGCGTTGATTTTTTACCAGAGTAACCTACTAAACTGAGCAAGGGGCCACATTGTATGACCACCAAAACGTTATCTTTTGCAGGGGTTGAATTAGATTTTCGTCAAGTCGTCAAGCTCATTGTGTATGCCTTGGTGGTGGTTAACTTTGTATTTTACATTCGCAATGATTGGGTCATCGCCGGGCACACACTATGGAGTGGCAGTTCGTTTCTAGATATTTCTCGAGCATTCGCCACTACCATCGATCTCAGCGCATGGCTTATTTTACTATTGTTGTTAGAACTGGAGACCTACTGGTTATCTGATGACGCTGTATCGTCTAGGACCTGGGCGATTATTCGTGCGGTGCGTGTTGTCTGTATTATTTTTGTTACTCACACACTCTACGCCTATGGTTGGTACATTCATGAGCTGAATTCTGCAGTGCCCGTGGAAAATGTAGCCAGCCTCTGTCAGCTGGTAGGGAAAGATCTGTCCTATGCTTTCAACGTGGTTTATACAGAAATTGACAGTAGCAACTGTGCGTCTCTGTCCACCG
>DNBN01000252.1:3902-9252 GCA_003491845.1 Porticoccaceae bacterium
CTCTGTCCACCGCAGAGCAATTTTTTTATATTGATCCGCCGACATTTTTTATTATTCAGGATGCTGAAGGTCTGGTAATTGAAAAACAGTTGGCCTGGGTTGATATGCTTGAAGCTGTGATTTGGCTTTTAATTTTAATGAGTATTGAAATTATGGTGAGACTGCAGGATCGCAATGTTGCTGGGGGAAGGAGTATTCGTACACTGGAGTTGGTAAAGGTATTTTTATATGTACTTCTTTGGGGTTTTGCCGCTTACTGGATATATCGTGGCCACTACATGTTCGCTTGGGATGAATTTGTATGGATTGCAGGCTTTGTTGTTATCGGTATGAATATGGCTGAGTGGCGTGAAGAAATCAATCAAAATGAGACCGAAGCAAATCAGTCTTAGTGTTTAATGCGTATAGGCTCGGTAGTGACGGAGTGATGCCACAACTACCCTAGTTTTATTAATCTTTTTATAAGTGAGAGTTTTTTGCAACGGTTTGATAATATTATTATTGGCGGCGGCCACAATGGGCTTATCTGTGCCACCTATTTGGCCAACGCGGGACAAACAGTGCTGCTGGTGGAGGGCGGAGAGCTGGGTGGCTTGGCGTCCACCCGAGAGTTTCATCCTGGGTTCAAGGTGTCTGTGGCCCATAGCCTCAGTCACTTTTCAGAGGATGTGAGTAAACAACTAAGTCTTGCGCAACATGGGTTCAAGCCAAGTGATGTAAGCCTAACTACCGTGGGATTGAGCCTCGATGGTAAGCATGTCGTGGTTACCGATAATGGCGTCGAAGGTGTCGGTGAAAGTGATCAAGACAGTTATACCGAGTACCTTAAGATGCTCAACCGCTTTGCTAAGGTGTTAAAACCGTTTTGGCTGAAGACAATGCCGCGGATTGGCGACAACAGTCTTCCCAATATGATGACCTTCGGGCAGCTTGGGTTAAAGCTTCGGTTGCTGGGCAAAAAGGATATGGGTGAGTTTATGCGTGTGGCTACATTGCCCGCACGAGATCTAATGGATGAAAACTTTGACAATGAGCTTCTCAAAGCTGTCCTGAGTTGGGACGGATTGATTGGTTCCAAAATGGCACCACGCTCGCCCAATGCCACTGTTTTAAATATGTTGTATCGTATGAGTGGCGGAAAAGATGGCGCTCATACTTTACCTCAGGGTGGCATCAGCAATTTGATTGATGCATTACACAAATCGGCGCTGGCCAGCGGTGTAGAGATAAAGACAGGAGTAGCTGTAAGCAAAATTGTTATCGAAAAAGACAGTCATGGTCAGCGAGCCAGTGGTATTGTATTGCAAGATGGCACTGTTATTAAATCCTCCAGAGTTGTGTCTTCAGTGGATCCAAAGCAGACTTTTCTTGAATTGGTTGGGGCGAGGAATCTTGAAATTGGCTTTACTAATCGAATTAACCGTCTGCGCAGTGATGGCTATGTTGCTAAGTTGCATTTGGCCTTAGACGGCCTTCCCAGCTTCACTGGCCTGGATACCTGTGATGGCCGAATGATTATTGCGCCGACGATGGATTCCATCGAATTTGCTTTTGATGATGCGAAGTATGGTGACTTCTCTCAATCACCGGTGATGGAAATTATTCTCCCCAGTATCCACGATTCGGCTATGGCGCCCAGTGGTCAACATGTATTGTCGGCCCACGTGATGTATGTTCCTCACGCATTGAAGGGTGGCTGGACAGAACAAGCCAAGGACACGCTTTACCAACGGTTAATTGATCTGTTGTCCAAGTATGCGCCCGGGATAGAGCAGCAGATTATTCATGGAGAGCTTCTGACCCCAGATGATCTAGAAAAGTCCTACCGTCTTAATGGCGGGCATTGGCACCATACCGAATTGTCAATGGATCAAATGTTAATGATGCGGCCCACTTATGAAGCGGCACAATATAGCACGCCTATCCCCGGTTTGTTTTTGTGCGGTGCTGGTAGCCATCCCGGTGGTGGTTTGATGGGTGGGCCCGGGCATAACGCAGCTAAAGAAATACTTCGGTCGGTGAAATAGCCATGAAAAAATACGATGCCATAATTATTGGGGCTGGACATAATGGGTTGACCAACGCTGCCTATTTAGCCAAGTCTGGATTGGACGTGCTGGTGGTGGAGAAAAATGATTACATCGGCGGTGCTGCGGTCACACGAGAGATGCATGACGGTTGGTTCTATTCCAGTTGCTCCTATGTTTGTAGCATGATGCGTCAGTCAATCCATCGAGATTTAAACCTAACTAAACATGGACTTGTTCTTGTTCCCTATCTGGGCACTGTGGTGTTCGCCGATAACGGCGACACGATGACCAGCTACAATTCCGAGGAAGCTGAGTACAATCAGCTGCGACGGCGATCTCCTCACGATGCTGATGCTATGTTCCGATTCCAGGCGGACTTGGCACGCTATGCTCAATTAATTAGAAAAACACTGTTGCGTACGCCGCCTGATCCTACTTCCTTCAAGCCAAGAGATATTCGAGAGCTGTTGTGGTTAGCTAAGGAGTTTTGGTCTTTGGGAGAGAGGGAACTCTATGAATATATCCGTTTCTTTACCATGAGTGCAGCGGACTTTCTCGATGATTACTTCGAGGACGATTTAATAAAAGCGGCGATGGCTAGTCCCGGTGTAATTGGCACAGCGCTTGGCGTTTATTCTCCTGGATCCGCTTATATTTTGCTTCACCACGTAATGGGTGATGTGGATGGCAATATTGGTGCTTGGGGCCTTGCTCGCGGTGGTATGGGTGCCATATCGAATGCTATTGCGGGCGCCTTACAGGAGCACGGTGGCACCATCAGAACCGGTGCTGGGGTAGATAAAATAGTGGTAAAAAACGGCAGAGCCACCGGTGTGGTATTAGACAATGGTGATGAATTGTATGCCAATATTGTTGTCTCCAATATGGATGCCAAACGTACCTTTACTCAATGTATGGATAAAAATGATCTGCCTCCAGGGATCTATGAGAAGGCTAAGAATTTTAAAATTCGCGGGTCTTCAGGAAAAGTTAACATTGCATTGTCCGGGCTGCCAAAATTTAATAACGTGGCTGACAATAGATATATTAATCGTGGTGGTCAGGGTTTTGTCGGCTCTATGGAAACCATGGAACGTGCCTATGATTGCTGGAAGCACGGTCGTTGGTCAGATGACCCTTTCATTGAGTCAGTGATACCCTCTGCTTGGGATCCTACGGTTGCGCCGCCGGGTCAACATTGGATGTCTAATTTTGTACAGTATTGTCCACCAAAACTGGCTGATGGTCCGTGGACACCAGAAAAACGCGACGCTTTTGGTAAAACGGTTATCGACAAAATAGAGCGTTACAGTCCGGGCTTTAAAGATTTAATTGTTCATGCAGAGGTGCGCACTCCCCATGAGATCGAGGCTGAAATCGGACTGACTGAGGGCAATATTTTCCAAGGAGAATTGACCATTGATCAGCTGCTATTCAATCGTCCGTTCCCCGGCTATGCTCAATATCGTATGCCAATTAAAAATATGTATATGTGCGGTTCATCCACGCATCCAGGGGGTGGCGTGTCCTCTGCCTGTGGTGCAAACGCTGCGCGGGAAATACTGATGGATCTGAAGCGTCCAAATACAGTACCGGAGGACGATTTTTACGATGAATAAGCCAATGCAAGTAGTTGATCCCTATGCTGGTGAGCGCCTTAAACTCAGTCCCTTTCATGAGCGACAGGCAGCATTAAATCTTCGCGATGCCTGGTCCAGCTGGAACGGATACAAGTTTGCCGACTATTATTACGATGAAGAATACGAATATTTTTGCGTTCGCAACAGTTGCGCCACGTACGACATTTGTCCAATGCAGAAGTATATTGTCAGTGGTCCAGATGCCGAGGCGATGCTAGATCGCATGGTCACTCGCGATGTGACTAAACTCAAGCAAGACCGAGTTACTTACGTCTGCTGGTGTACCGATGAGGGTCGCCTGATTGATGATGGAACCATTTTCAGATTGGCAGAGGATCGATTTCTTTTAACCTGTGGCAGTCCGTCGTTGGCGTGGCTTAGAAAAAGTGCCTTTGGCTACAATGCTCTGACTATTGAGGATGTGTCTGACACTTTTGCTGCGTTGTCTTTCCAAGGCCCAACGACGTGCGAAGTACTGAAGAAAATGGGCTTAGAAGGAATCGAGAATCTAAAGCCTTTTTCCATTGCCCATTTCCCCCTGGTGGGTAGTGATGATTCTCCGTTAATGGTTTCAAGAACCGGATTCACCGGTGATTTGGGGTACGAACTTTGGATTGCACCAGAGTTGGCCCTGACACTGTGGGATGCCCTCTACGCAGCGGGTGAGGATTACGGTATCCAGCCCTATGGAGAGGCCGCAACGAATATGGTGAGGTTAGAGGCCGGTTTCATTATGCCGGGTATGGAATTTAATGAGGCCTTAAAGACCATTCATTTTGAATATGATCAAACGCCTTTTGAGTTGAGCCTGGACTGGCTTGTGGATTTTAAAAAGCCTCATTTTAATGGTCGAGTGGCTCTGCTGAAGGCGAAAAATGAAGGACCAGAGTATACCCTAGTAAAATTAGATATCGAGGGGAATAAGCCTGCTGAAGAATCCCTTTTGTATGCGGATAAAAACTGTGAAAAAGAAATTGGCTATGTTACCTCTGCGATGTGGTCGCCGGTTGTTAAGGCAAACATAGCTCTTGCGATGGTGAACAGCAATGCTCTTAAAGGAGATATTTGGGCTGAAATTTATTATTCCAAAGAATTGCGTCACCACAGTAAGATTGCGAGATGCGTTATTAAAGAAGCTCCGTTTTGGTCACCTGTACGTGCCCGTGCAACGCCTCCAGCCGCCTTTTGAAAGGACAAAAATGGATGAAAAAAAATATTGGGTATGTTGAATCTGTGTACTTAGGGAGTTCAGAAAAGGATGTTGATAAGTCAAACTGCCAATCTTTAAATGCCCAGTTATCAGGTTTTGTTGGCGATCGACATGGTTTTTTTGAAAGAGAGACCTGGGAAGGGGACGATAAACAGCCAGAGGGCACTATTCGTCGCAATGAACGTCAATGGTCTGCCGTGTCTGCAGAAGAGCTAGCTGGTATCACTAAGGACATGGATCTTGCAGAGCCTCTTCAAGCCGGTACTCTGGGCGCTAACCTATGTTTCTCGGGTATCCCCCACTTTTCACATTTACCTAAAGGCACTGTTTTAAGGTTTCCATCCGGGGCTGAACTTATGGTTGAGGAATATAATCCACCCTGCCTTGATATGGGTGAAAAAATTGCCTCAATGCACACTAGCAATAAGGGGCAAAAGATTGCAAATGTAGCATTTTCTTCAGCGGCTAAA
>DNBN01000154.1 GCA_003491845.1 Porticoccaceae bacterium
GACTGCCACTTCGAGGGTGACCCCGTAATGCCAGGCTGTCTTGGCCTAGACGCCCTGTGGCAGCTTATCGGTTTCTTTCTGGCTTGGAACGGTAATTCAGGAAAAGGCCGAGCCCTAGGTGCTGGTAACGTAAAGTTTTTCGGCCAAATTCTACCCACAGCCAAAAAAGTCACGTATAAATTAGACATTACGCGATTAATCCAACGTAAGCTGGTGATGGGTATCGCCAATGGATCTGTGGAAGTTGATGGCAAAGAAATTTATACCGCAAAAGATCTCAAAGTTGGGTTATTTGCAAGTACTGATAATTTTTGATGTTCACATTTTATAACGGCTTTGTAACGGAGGAATATTGATGAAGCGTGCAGTTATTACAGGAATGGGAATTGTCTCCTGTTTAGGCAACGACAAAGAAAGTGTTACGCATTCATTGAAAAATGGCATTTCAGGCATTCAACATCGGCAAGATTTTGTCGATATGGGCTTAAAATGCAATGTAGGGGGGCTCATAGATCTAGATCCAAAAGATCATATTGATCGAAAAGTTTTGCGCTTTATGGGCAATTCTGCTGCCTATGGCTACATAGCTACAGATCGAGCTATTACTGACGCAGGTCTCTCTGATGAAATAGTATCTAGCCTGCGTACTGGACTGATTATGGGGTCTGGTGGACTTTCGGGTGAGATGTTTGTTGAGGCAGTAGATGTGATGCGAGAACGCGGCATAAAGCGAGCCGGACCTTACCGAGTCACTCAAATCATGGCCAGCACAGTTTCAGCCTGTATTGCAACACCATTCAAAATTAAGGGCGTCAACTATTCTCTCTCCTCTGCCTGCGCCACGAGCGCTCACTGTATCGGCCATGCAGTAGAACTGATACAACTTGGCAAGCAAGATGTGTTACTTGCCGGTGGAGCAGAAGAAATGCATTGGTCCATGGCGGCGATGTTTGATGCTATGGGGGCATTAACGAGCAAATATAATGACACTCCAGAAGTAGCCTCACGTGCCTATGATGCTAATCGTGATGGGTTCGCGCCGGCCTTGGGTGGGGGCTGTGTCGTTGTCGAAGAACTCGAGCACGCATTAGCCCGTGGCGCCAATATTATTTGTGAAATAACGGGCTATGGAGCAACGTCCGATGGTGCTGACATGGTTTCTCCCTCCGGTGAAGGCGCCGAGCGGTGCATGAAAATGGCCATGGAAACTGCCTCTGGTCCCATAGATTACATCAATACCCACGGTACAAGTACACCGGTTGGCGATGTAGCGGAGCTGGGTGCTATTCGTAATACGTTTGGTGATAACTGCCCTGACATTAGCTCTACAAAGTCACTCTCGGGGCATAGCCTTGGGGCTGCAGGAGTTCACGAGGCAATTTACTGCATGTTGATGATGGAAAATAATTTCGTCGCAGGCTCTGCCCATATTGATGATTTAGACGAAAGTGCGGAAGGTCTTCCTATCGTACGACAAACCAAGGAAGCGCAACTCAATCGGGTAATGTGTAACAGTTTTGGTTTCGGTGGAACCAATGCAACACTCGTTATGGAGCGTTTCAGGTTATAGCTTAGCCCTATTGGTTATAAAGGCCTGCTATTTAATAACCTTAAATCTCAGCTAAACTGTTACTTTGAAACAACAAAGCAGACAGTTGAATGTCAGAGACGAAAGTATACGGCCAAGAGAAAATATTTCCAAAGAACAGCTATCGGCCACTTCCCAAAACATTGACCATCAAGGAAAGTGGTATTGATGGTCTTGGGCTCTTTGCGGTGGAAAATATCGAGAAAGGGGATTATTTAGGAGAAACACACTTCAAAGTTCCCGGCGCTGGAGATTGGCTACGAACCCCTTTAGGTGGGTTCATCAATCACAGTGATAACAGCAATGCTGAAATTCGCTCTGTGAGCCAGCATACTAGAGGGTTAACTACACTAAGAAACATAGCAAAGGGTGAAGAGATAACCATTATCTACACCCTTTACTAACCAGTTACTTGCCCTAAAACTGTAAACGTCGCATACAGCCTTGAAAGGGGCTTTAAAGAGCCGCTAATATGGCTTCTGCACTGGAACCGTCTAATGCACCCGCATCGACATTTAACAAGCTCACCACACCATTATCTACAATCATTGCAAACCTTTGACTGCGGAGCCCCATTCCAAAGCCACGACCATCCAAAGTTAAGTCTAACGCCTTAGCGAAATCACCATTACCATCAGCTAACATCAATAGATGCTCTGCGTTGGCTGATTTACCCCAAGCGTCAACGACAAACACGTCATTCACTGACATACAGGCCACCGTATCAACGCCTTTACCCTTAATGTCATCTAGGTGTACCACAAAACCTGGTAAGTGTGCTACCGAGCAAGTTGGTGTGAACGCACCTGGAACTGCAAATAAAACCACTTTTTTTCCATCAAAAACGTCCGAAGTACTCATTCCTACTGGGCCTTCAGCGCCCATTACTGTAAACATTCCTTCCGGAATTTTATCTCCCACTTTAATCGACATACTTACCTCTATCTACTGTGAATATTAAAACAATTCAAACAAATGTTAGGAACCTGCGAGCTCTCAGAGCACATATAAAATTAATTATCAAAAGCTTTTCTAAAACGGGATGTCATCATCAAAGCTGTCCATAGACTGTGGCGCTTGCTGTTGAGTCTGAGGACTATTTTGCGGCTTGGATTGCGCTGCAGGTTGCTGATATCCGCCTTGCTGGGGAGCATCATAACCACCGCCCTGTGATACACCTGGACCACCCCTACTATCGAGCATCTGCATTTCGCTAGCGACAACCTCTGTCGTATAACGATCTTGGCCATCTTGACCCTGCCATTTTCTTGTTCGCAGTGAACCTTCAATATAAACTTTGGAACCTTTTTTAACATACTCCCCTGCAATTTCAGCGAGACGATTAAAAAATACTACACGATGCCATTCGGTTCTCTCTTGAGCCTCGCCACTAGTTTTATCTTTCCAAGATTCTGAAGTTGCAATACTCAGATTAGTAACAGCTCCACCTGACGGCATAAACCGTGTCTCTGGGTCCTGTCCACAGTTACCAACTATGATAACTTTATTAACTCCGCGTGCCATTCTGTTCCCCTAAGTGATTAACGATTTAAATACGGCTGCAGACTGTTCATATCAACGACCAATCTGTCTACCTGAACGTAAGCCAGATGTTCCCCATCTACGAGAAGTATATCTTCAACACCGACCACATTTGAAATTATTTTTAAGAATTCTTGATGTTCAATATCACCAACTGCCAACACTAGAGTTTTCAGCGGTCTGGGTGACTGTAACCCCAGAGCAAAAACCCACCACACCAGTAACATGCAAGCGACGGAACCGAAAACACCATTAAGCCCATATTTCTGCATGCTCCAGCCACCTATTAGTCCACCAGCAAAAGCACCTAAAAATTGGCATGTAGAATAAACACCCATTGCTGTACCACGATTGCCAACCGGACAAGCCTTACTTAACCAAGAAGGTAGGGATGCTTCTAACAGATTAAATGCTGCAAAAAACAATAGTAATAAAGTCAAGGTAATTAATGATGTACGACCAAAAGTGAGACAGAATGCACTTAAAGCCATGACCATAACGGCGACAAGAAAGGCACTTTTTTGCATAGCAAATTTCTCTGACATAATCATCATCGGCAACATTAGAAAGAAACCACCGCCCAACAAACCCAAATAAACCCAAGGTAGATCTGAGCCAGTCACTCCTACTTCATTTGCCAGTATAGACGGTACCCCTATAAAAACAGCCATAAGAGCAAAATGTAGCGCAAAGACTCCTACATTTAGGCGTTGCAATGTTGGATCTTTCAACAGAGCCGATATATCCTGAAGGTCAGCCATAGATTCTCTATTGAAATTTGTCTTACTAGTTTTTGGAATCACTAACTGAACCACTAAAATACCAAGGAACCCTAGTACCGCAGTTAACCAAAAAATCCCAGACAAACCAAAGACTCCGGTAACAAGCGGACCTAACATCATCGCTAGAATAAATGAAAAGCCTATACTTCCGCCGATCATAGCCATAGCCTTTGAACGGTTTTGCTCGGCAGTGTAATCAGTCACCATAGCCATAAGCGTACTGGCTATAGCACCCATGCCCTGCAGAGCTCTGCCTAACATCAAGCCAAACATAGTATCAGCAATAGCCGCGACAAAACTACCGAGAATAAATACTACTAGTCCCCCCATGATAACTGGCTTGCGCCCAATATTATCAGACAGAAGACCTAAGGGGATTTGCAATATCGCCTGTGTTAGACCATAGGCCCCTAGGACGACACCCAGCATCAAAGGTGTAAAATCAGGATAATCCCCAGTAGCGATGGCGATCACCGGTAAAACCATAAATAGACCAAGCATTCTAAAACCAAACACACTGGCAATAGAGATAGTCGCGCGCCTTTCCAGCGTTGTCATTGGTAGGTTATCAATCAATGGGGTTTCACATCATTAGCTAAGCTGAATTCGCTGACATGATAACAGCCCAATCGGTGCGGTAGAATCTTTATCCTGAATTTTTAATCAAGAAACTATTTATTGCTAAAAATAGCTCTCAAAAAATCTAATATTATTTAATGTACGTACAGAGATGTCTATACTGTGCTGCTGTGCCCTTTGGGTGTTCTAACCTTTACAAATAAAGGTTCAATCTTACAAAAAGACGGTTCTATGGATACCATCCAGGTTCGAGGTGCGCGCACCCATAATCTCAAACATATAGATCTCGACCTACCTAGGGACAAGTTTATTGTCATCACCGGCCTGTCTGGATCGGGAAAGTCCTCCCTTGCGTTTGACACCTTATATGCTGAGGGTCAGCGTCGTTATGTTGAATCATTGTCAACCTATGCTAGACAGTTTTTGTCGATGATGGAGAAGCCCGACGTAGACCATATCGAAGGTCTCTCTCCGGCAATTTCTATTGAGCAAAAGTCGACATCCCATAACCCAAGATCAACTGTAGGGACCATTACTGAAATTTATGACTACCTTCGGTTATTATTTGCTCGTGCGGGAGAGCCTCGCTGCCCAGACCATGATAATCCGCTGAAAGCACAAACTGTTAGCCAAATGGTAGATCAGGTTATGGAAATGCCTGAGGGGACTAAGCTCATGCTCTTAGCGCCGGTGATAAAGGAAAGAAAGGGCGAACACTTACATCTCTTTGAAACATTACGCCGACAAGGATTCATTAGAGCAAGAATCGATGGCATTATTTGCGATCTCGACGAAGCGCCAGTCTTGGCTAAAAACAAAAAGCACACCATAGAAGTTGTAGTCGATCGGTTTAAGGTCAAAGAAGACATAGGACTGCGTTTAGCTGAATCCTTCGAAACAGCATTAAATCTTGCTGAAGGTTTAGTTATGATAAGCTATATGGAGGGTGATCATCCCGATCAGCTATTCTCTGCTAAATTCGCCTGCCCAGTATGTAACTACAGCATAAATGAGTTAGAACCACGATTATTCTCGTTTAATAACCCTGCTGGTGCCTGTCCAACATGTGATGGTCTTGGGGTTCATCAGTTTTTTGATATAGATCGCGTTATACAACATCCAGAGGCCTCAATTGCTGAGGGTGCCATCCGCGGGTGGGACAGGCGTACCCTTTTTTATTACAACATGCTTACCTCCTTGGCAGAACATTATCAATTTGACATAGATACTCCATGGGAAAAGCTTTCCGCTATTCATCAACAGAAGATACTGTTTGGCAGTGATGATGAGGAAATAACCTTTAACTATGTAAATGATCGAGGCACTGTTTTTCGCCGTCAACACACGTTTGAAGGCGTGATTCACAACATGGAACGCCGTTATCGAGAAACAGAATCCCAATCGGTGCGTGAAGAATTGACCAAATACATGGCAACCTCTAACTGCCCTGAATGCTCTGGTACTCGCCTGCGAAAATCAGCACGCAATGTGTTTATCGACAATCGACGCATTGAAGACATTGTCTCTCTTCCAGTAGGTGAGTGTGCGAACTATTTTGATCAATTAACACTTACCGGTAGACAGGGTGAAATTGCCGACAAAATTGTTAAAGAAATCCGTCAGCGTTTTACCTTTTTAGTCGATGTAGGCCTAAATTATTTGTCCTTAGACCGCAGTGCCGATACTCTTTCCGGCGGAGAAGCCCAGCGTATTAGGCTTGCAAGCCAAATTGGTGCTGGACTAGTAGGTGTAATGTATATTTTAGATGAGCCTTCCATTGGCTTGCACCAACGAGATAATGAGCGACTTCTTAAAACACTTATTCGTTTGCGTGATCTAGGCAATACCGTAATTGTCGTAGAGCATGACGAGGAGGCAATCGCAGCGGCTGACTATGTGGTCGATATAGGTCCTGGGGCTGGCATTCATGGTGGTGAGATTGTTGCGGAAGGCTCGGTGGATGATATCCACAACAATCCAAATTCTATCACTGGTCAGTTTCTATCCGGCGTTCGAGCCATTGAAATACCAAAAACACGAAACCAAGGCAATGGTAAGTTTCTTTCAATTACAGGCGCTTCTGGCAATAATCTCCAAATGGTTGATTTAAAAATTCCCCAAGGTGTGTTTACCTGCATCACTGGCGTATCAGGCTCAGGAAAATCAACTCTCATTAACGAAACACTATATCCAGCAGCAGCAGTGGCTCTTAACAAAGCAACGACATTAAAATCTGCGGCTCACGAAAAAATCAGCGGCCTTAATCATCTGGATAAATGTATCGATATTAACCAGAGCCCAATCGGTCGGACCCCTCGCTCCAATCCAGCAACCTATACTGGCATCTTCACTCCTGTTAGAGAAATTTTTGCCGGCACACAGGAGGCACGGTCTCGAGGATATGCTCCTGGTCGATTCAGCTTTAATGTTAAAGGCGGCCGTTGTGAAGCCTGTCAAGGCGATGGTGTCACTAAGGTTGAAATGCACTTTTTACCTGACATATATGTACCCTGTGATGTATGCAATGGGCAACGCTATAACAGAGAAACCCTAGATATCCATTTTAAAGGTAAAAACATTCATCAAGTCCTAGACATGACAATTGAGGATGCAAGAGACTTTTTTGATGCTATCCCAGCGATTGCCCGAAAATTGCAAACCTTGATAGATGTAGGACTTTCCTATATCAAGCTTGGACAGGCCGCCACTACTTTATCTGGTGGAGAGGCTCAGCGTATCAAATTAGCCAAGGAACTATCTAAAAGGGACACAGGAAAAACCCTTTATATACTGGACGAACCAACTACAGGATTGCACTTTCACGATATAGAACAGCTGCTGTCGGTCTTACATAGACTGCGAGATCATGGCAATACAGTAGTTGTCATTGAACACAATCTCGATGTAATTAAAACCGCCGATTGGGTAATTGATCTGGGGCCCGAAGGCGGCTCAGGTGGAGGCAAAATTATTGCCGAAGGAACCCCAGAACAAGTTGCCGAAATGGATGGGTCGCACACTGGCTTTTTCTTAAAAAGTCTTCTAAAAGTTTAACTTAAACAAGCGAATGCTCGTTTTGCCAGCATAGATATTGCTCAACCATGGCGTCGACAGTTAATTCATCATAGGGCCTCAGGCCGCTCAAAATTAAATGTTTGACGCCATGACCAACCTGTCGACCATTATCGTGAATATCAAAATGTAAATGAGCATCGCCTCGTTTTCCTTTTACCTCGAGCTCCTTCTTCATAAGAACCAGCAAAGGACTGTCTAAATCCAATCTGTCCAGCGTAATCGACATAGACTGATAAATAATAAGCGGCCTTTTAGGATTGATCATAACGTTCTTCTCAGCCATTAGAGGAACCAGGATATGAGGAAAATTTTGGCCTGAGAATCGCACATAGGCGCGAACTAACGCCTCAGCGCCTCCGTCAGCAGCAACCTGACTGCCTCGCGTAGCAACCTTAAGATATTCTTTACCATAATCATCGACAATATGACCATGCTCACCCAAATTGGACGGAAAGACCAGCGTAGTGTCGGCTGAAACTAAGCCGGTAAACACAAAATCCATAGCATTAAAAAGACCATAGTACTCAACAAAGAAGGCAAACAGTAAATCACCTGGCACACAAAAACGTTTGCTAGTAGGGTCATGTATAGGATTGAAATCGTTGCTGATAGTTTTAGCAAAAGAACTTGCTTGTTCGCTGCCAATAGTGATTTTATTGCCATTTTGACTTGCAAATTGATCTATGAACACAGACTACTCCAACTCAGTTTCAAATTCTTCGAGTAAATCAAGGGGCTCTATTTCATCGCCAGTAAGATCAACACTCCAGTTAATGCCTACTAAAAGTACATCTGAGTGCATTCCCGGAAGCCAGTCATCTAAAAACTCTTCAATCTCAATAGCTACCGGTGTGTAAACATCCCAATCGCCATTACAAAGAGCTTCAGCTAAGGCTTTACCAGACCAAAAGGGAATAACATCAATATCATCATGATCACTCGAGGTTACCAAAGCCCAATTGCCATTGCCATCCTGAAGCCCCCAAATACAGCCCGCCTCAAGAGATTCAACAATTAGGCGGTCAAAATTTTCTTGAAGATTGTCTGATAGAGTGTGCATAGGA
>DNBN01000135.1:0-312 GCA_003491845.1 Porticoccaceae bacterium
AGGCAGCTTATTTTATGACTTTCGCTAGGATGAATGAGATGTTGTCTTGGCCACCGCAATCCAGAGCGCGGTCAAGTAATTTATCAGCATAGGCGTCTAAATTTTCTTCATACATAATGGCGTAATCCAGTAGCCTCTGATTATCAATGCGATCTGTAAGACCATCGGTGCAGGCTAAAATAATATCACCTACGTTTAAATCAATGCAGCCAGTATCGGGCTGAATGAGCAATATACTGCCCACTTTTTGAGTCAAAATACTCGGTGCTCGCTTGTATAAATCAGGGGCTAACCTAGGATCAATTTTAGTGG
>DNBN01000135.1:558-24780 GCA_003491845.1 Porticoccaceae bacterium
GTCAGCATCTGTATTGTTTTTTGCCTTGGGTTTAACCGATAAATTCTAGAGTCTCCGACCCAAGAATAATGTAAATTATTATTCACCAGCGCCATACAGGTAAGCGTTGAACCCATATGACGGTATTTTTTTTCATTGCGCTGTATGGCAATAATCGCCTCATTTGCGTATTTGACTGCGTTGCCAAGCTCACGGCCAGGTTTTTCAGTAAAGCGAGTCTGATTAGAATTGAGCAAATAATCGATACAGGCATCTACCGCTATCTGACTGGCTACCTCACCAAATTCAACACCTCCCATACCATCAGCAATTGCCGCGATAAGCCGATTTTTTTCAATCCGAAGAAAATCCTCATTGGTGCGTTTGAGCTTGCCAGTGTGTGTGAGAGCATGAAAATCAATAGTGAAGTTACTCGGCATAGGGGTTAGTTTACCTTATGTTAAAGACGGGGCAAGGTATGATCCTGTTATAACCGAATAATGAAAAAATATTTCAGTTTTCTATTGCTGGATATTTGATTATGATTTAGCTTAAATACTAATAACGCTACAGACCTATGGATAGGCGATTAGCATTAAAAGGTCAACACCATAAAAATAACAAATGGTTGGTCATCACATGGACATGATTAATGAAGCTGCGCGTGAAACGCCTATTATCCGTAAAACTGACGTTTTAGTTGTTGGCAGTGGCCCGGGGGGACTTGCAGCAGCCATAGCTGCATCAAGAGCTGGAGCCGAAACAACACTGCTGGAACGATACGGCTGCTTTGGTGGAAATTTAACGCAAGTGGGCGTTGAAGGTTTTGCATGGTATCGTCATGATCAAACCGTAGACAGTCAGGGCATAGGCATAGAATTTGAGGAACGTGCTAAGTCTATGGGGGCCGCCAATCCTGAACCACAATCAAATAGTCATGCCATCGATGGCGAAGCCTTTAAATATGTTGCTGATGTACTAGTCGAAGAAGCCAATATTACCCCTATGCTGCATCGTACGATGGTGGCGCCTATTATGGAAAAAGGCGTGATTAAAGGCGTTATCGTGGAAAGTAAGGCTGGGCGTGAGGCCATTCTAGCTAAGCGTATAATTGACGCAACTGGCGATGCAGATATTGCTTATCGTGCAGGTGCAGTAGTACATAAAACCCCTGTAGAAGACATGATGGCGGCCTCAGTCATGTTCTCAATTAATGGCGTTGACAAAAAACGTTTTATTGAGGATGTTAAAGCAAATCCTCATAGCTACAGCGACTGGTGCGGACCAGATTGGTCAATGGAAACCAGTGGTAAGGAGGATGCGTTATTTTCACCCTACCTAAAAAAGCCCTTCGAAAGAGCCATTGCGTCCGGTTTGATTCCTAAAAATTTAAATACAATTACCGGTACGTGGGGCGCGATTAGTGAACAGGGCGATCTGAGTTATCTCAATTTAGTTCACCTAGCTGGGTTAGATGCAACCAACCCAGATCATCTAACAAAAGGTGAAATGGAAGGCCGTCGTCAGGCGATGCTGGCCATTGAAGCACTTAAGCAATTTAATCCCGGATGTGAGAATGCCAAACTTAGAAATTTTGGCATGACCCTAGGCGTTCGAGATACGCGTAAAATAGATGCTATTTACAACATGACAGCCGAAGATGTTCGTAATCAAGGTAAATTCGAAGATAGCATCGGTATATTCCCTGAATTTATTGACGGTTATGGCATCCTTATTTTGCCCACCACAGGTCGCTATTTTCAACTGCCCTATCGTGCAATGTTACCCAAAGGTGTCAAGCATCTACTAGTCACTGGTCGCAGTGTTGGCGGTGATCGTGATTCCCATGCGGCCGTACGAAACATGATGTGTTGCGCCGTCAATGGTCAGGGTGCTGGTGTAGCAGCTGCGATTTCTATTCAAACTAATGTAGATGTAGCTGATGTTGATATTAGCAAAGTACAGCGTATTCTATTGCTACAGGGTGCAAGAATAAATTAGTAAGTACGTGCTATTTTAATAAATTATATATAAAAAATGAAATTTGGACCTTTTTACCCATCAATCTGTGAGTTTTATGAGCTCTTCAATCGAGCCTAATAATTATCAAACAAAAGAGTCTTAACATGCCTTTAAATATTTCTTCATCGGTTTTCATCACCTGTGCAATTACTGGTTCAGGCAATACACAGGAGCGCAGTAAAGAAGTGCCTCGATCACCAAAGGAAATTGCTGAAAGTGCGATTTCAGCCGCTAAAGCGGGGGCAGCTATAGTTCACTGTCATGTGCGTGACCCACAAACTGGAGCGGCTTCAAGAGACCCTAAACTTTATCGTGAACTCACCGATAGAATTCGTGATTCAGATATAGATGTCGTTTTAAATCTTACCGCTGGAATGGGTGGTGATATGGTATTTGGTCCACCTTCCCAACCACTTCCGTTGCACAGTAGCACTGACATGGCAAGTGCCGAGAATCGAATGGCGCCGATTATAGAGTGTCGTCCAGAAATCTGTACTCTTGACTGCGGCACTATGAATTTTGCCGAAGCTGACTATGTAATGACTAACACTCCTGGGATGCTAAGAGCAATGGGAGGGATGATGACCGAACTAGGAGTCAAGCCTGAAATTGAAGCTTTTGATACTGGCCATCTGTGGTTTGCTAAACAACTTGCCAAAGAGTCGGTAATTACAGATCCCGTTTTAGTGCAACTATGTATGGGTATACCATGGGGTGCCCCCAATGATTTAAATACCTTTATGGCTATGGTCAACAATATTCCTGAGCACTGGAATTGGTCTTCCTTCTCTATTGGTCGCGATCAAATGCCCTATGTTGCGGCTTCAGTGCTGGCTGGAGGCAATGTCCGAGTCGGTCTGGAAGATAATCTTTGGCTGCACAAAGGCACCTTAGCAACTAATGCATCCCTTGTAGAGAAAGCTGCTAGTATTATTCGCGCTATGGGCTCAACATTAATGAATCCGCAGGAAGTGAGAGAACAGTTGGGCCTGATTAAACGAGCGCCGCAATGACAACATCAAAGAGAACGATGGAACTTATCACCAACGCAAACACGCGCTTTGCCATGATTGGTGGTGGAGTGATCGGTGGTGGCTGGATCGCTCGGTTTCTACTAATGGGTTTTGATGTCACAATTTATGATCCAGATCCAGACGCAAAGCGCAAAGTGGAGCAAGTACTAGCCAATGCTCGACGGTCAATGCCGGGGCTCTATGATTATATGCTTCCACAGGAAGGCACAGCGTTGTTTTGCCATAGCATAAAGGACGCCGTAAGCAATGCAACCTGGATCGGAGAGTCTACGCCGGAGAGGCTTAATCTCAAGCAATCTATCCTCAAAGAAATACAAATTCATTGTTCTAAAGACGCTATTATTGCCTCATCAACCTCGGGGTTTAAACCTTCACAGCTGCAGAATAAATCCATCAATCCACAACAAATTATTGTCGCTCACCCATTTAATCCTGTTTATCTAGTCCCCTTGGTTGAACTAGTTGGCTACAGCGAAACTACCGATAAAGCGGCGAGTATTTTAAGCAAACTTGGGATGCACCCACTGGTGTTACGCAAAGAAATTGATGCTCATATTGCTGATCGTCTTCTTGAAGCGGTTTGGCGAGAGGGTCTGTGGTTAATAAACGATGGTATTGCAACTACTACTGAAATTGACGATGCCATTCGCTATGGTTTTGGCCTACGCTGGGCACAGATGGGCATGTTTGAAACCTATCGCATAGCGGGCGGTGAAGAAGGCATGGCACATTTTATAGAGCAGTTTGGCCCAGCACTCAAATGGCCTTGGACCAAACTAATGGATGTTCCAGAATTATCTGATGAATTGGTTACGAAAATTGCTGATCAGTCTAATCAACAATCAGGTGACTACTCAATTAATCAGTTGGAGCATATTCGGGATGATAATTTAGTATCCATAATGCGTTCGCTAAAACTAAAAGATTGGGGAGCGGGAAATTTACTGAACACCCTAGATCTTGAACTAGAGCGCAATCAGGTTAATCCAGCAGAGCCACTCTCACAAGCAAAGGATGTATTGACCATCAATCGCGTAATTCCTAGCAGCTGGTTAGACTACAACGGACATATGAATGATAGTCACTATGCAGAGGTATTTTCTAAAGCCAGCGACATCATCCTAAGACGCCTAGGGGCAGATCCTGACTATATAGCGCGTGGCTACAGCTACTTTACGGTGGACATGAAGATCGATTACCGAAATGAATGTCATGCAGGTGAGGAGATATCTGTACACACTAGTATAAAAATCGCCGATGGTAAAAAGCTTGATCTGTACCATGAAATGAAAACTGCCACAGGTACCCTAAGTGCAAAGTGCTCGCAATTTTTACTTCACGTAGATCTTAACTCACGAAAATCTTGCTTACCCATGGAACCTCTAGCCAGTGCACTGCGCAAAGTAGTGTCATCGTAAATAACGAAAGCGGAGTAATGAAGATGATCCTATCTAATACCATTCCAACACCAGATAATTTTTACTGGCCGCCCAGTGAATCCATTCTCTGTGCAAAATTGGTCGGCAAGGCTATCATAGTAACATGGACAGATAACAAGCAATCAAAGCTCCACCCGCTTTGGCTGCGCGACAACTGCTGTTGCAAAGAATGTTTAAACCAGGTTACTCGTGAGCATCTATTTGATCTGCGAGATATTAGGTTGGACTTAGTGCCTCTATCTGTGGAAATAGATTCTCAAGGAGGTCTCTCTGTCACTTGGCCTGATAATCACACCAGTCGCTTCAACCCCGCATGGCTTTATGCACAGACAACCCAACAGCTCTCTCCTAGAGATGATGAAATAATGCTATGGAGTTCAGCAGATCTCTCTGAGCCACCTAGTTTCGATATCCCCAACGGTAACATTAGCGACGAGTTACTGTACCAGGTGCTATTAACTATTCTGCGCCAAGGCATGGTGCGACTGCGTGGATTATCTACTGATGAGGCGCAAGTAGAACAGTTGGCGACCCGTATAGGACCGATAAGAGAAACTCATTTTGACCGAATTTTTGATGTTATATCCAAAGCTGATAGCGATACTCTGGCTAATACTAGTCATTATTTGGCTGCTCATACAGATATACCCACTAGAGAATCGCCCCCAGGCATTCAGATTCTGCACTGTCGCGTGGCGGACGCCAAGGGCGGTCACAGTACCATGACCGATGGCTTTAGAGTAGCCAAAGACATTGCACAACAACATCCTCAACACTATAAAACACTCACCACCAAAAAATGGTGCTATGCCAATCGAGCAGGCCCAACAGACTATCGCTGGGAAGCGCCTATTATCCGACTTGATGATAATGGGCAGCCCATCGAGGTACGCTTATTACCTTTTTCAAGAGCTCCTTTGCAAGCCAAATATGAAGAAATGGATTCCATCTATGCTGCACTTGTGTGCTTTATGGGTAAGGCTAATTCAGATGATTATCAAATCAACTTTCCCTTTAGCGCAGGTGATCTCATCATGTTTGATAATCGTCGTATTTTGCACGGACGGGAAGAATTCTATCCTAAAACGGGTGACCGAGCACTGCGCGGCACCTATATTGAACGCGATGATATACTGTCAAAAGTTCGCGAATATGAACAGCGCCGTCAGCAGCAATCTCAATAGCTATTGCTACAAAAAAAGGGGCGCCGAAGGCGCCCTTTTCTTAGTACGAGCACTAAAACTTGAGGCTCATACTAACCCCAAGAGTACGCGGACGGTTAGTCATAATACGATCATCCCAATTTACCGCATTACGGAATACTTCACCACGCTCATCTGTCAAGTTACGAACGTACATCTCAGCACGCCAGGTATCCATATCCATTCCCACTGCTACATTTAATATCTGATAATCTTTTTGCTTATAACGCTTGGTTGGAATAGTACCCCCATCATAAAGATTATTATACGAGGAACCAGTAAAGATATAACTAGCTTGAACAAACCAATTAGACTCTAACTCATAACGAGTCGACAAATTCCACTTTGTTTTTGGCACTCTAGGTAATGTTGTACCTGAAGACGCTGTAGGCGCATCCTGACCATCGCTCTGGTAATAGTCTTGGCTGAGCTCTGCCTCTATATACGAGAAAGCACCCGACAAACTCCAGTTTTCGGCAATCATCGCCGTGAAGTCAGCCTCAACACCATCACTTTTGGCCTGACCAATATTATAGGTCAACGTCACCGGTGAGATTGATGTATCCAAACGAGAGAACTGGAAATCATCCCAATCTTGCATAAAGGCCGCCGCATTTAAAATCATGCGTCCATCCATCAAAGTAGTCTTAACACCAACTTCAAAAGAGGTTAAGAAGTCAGGCACAAAATCACACTGAGCTCCAGTAGCATCATCTCGACCTTGACCACCATAATCTGCCTCGTTACCCACAGAACAGAATCGATTCAAGCCTCCAGGACGGTAACCTTCACCCCATGCAGAATAAACCATTAAATCATCACTTAAAGACCATTCGGCAGTCAAACGATAAACTTCATCTTTCGAGGCGGTAATACGATTGGCATCAGCACAGTCCGCACCATAATTATTAGACGGTCTGTATTCGCCAGATGCTTCTTGAGCTGCCGCACTTGGACCACCCCCACAAGGCCACCAGACAGTTCCAGAGAACCCATCAAGATAACTCTCAGCATCGAACTGTCGAGCGCTAAGGGCCAACGTCAAATTATCGGTGAAGTCATAAGCTACCTCTCCAAAAAATGCCTCTTCCTCATAGCTTCGTTTGAAATCAGTAGTCCAATAAATGTCTGGCGCATCAATGGCGGTGACCATACCAAGATCAGCTAAACCCAATACATGCCATTCGGCGTCGTCGCGATTTTTTACATCAACAGAGTAGTATCCAGCTTGCCAGCGCAACGGCTTTGATGGATCTGATGCATAGCGCAACTCAATTGTCTCACGCTTGTAATTCGCATGATCTTCCAACAGTGTACGCGGGTCAGAGCAACCAAAATAAGCAGCGTAACAAGAGTAATAAGGCTGAACATAACCGCCAGACACATAGTAGTCACTGTAAAGAGAATAATCAGCATCAAGTTCGTAATCACGATCAAGATCACCATAATTGAAAGTTAGAGTACCACCGGCCACGTCACCTTCGACTTTGAGGGAGTATTGAGTCCACTCATCATCTAAGCTATCTGGTAGTAACCGAAATACTTGAAGATCACCCACGGTCGGATCATGATCCCATACGCCATCTGATTCGAGATCTTGATGCATTACAGTCGCTGTTGCTGTCCAACTGTCATTCAAATCTACGGTTAGTGCCGCACGAAAACCGGTCGTTTGGGCCTCATTGAAATTCTCTCCTGCAACATCACCAATATCGCCCGACGTATAATTGTTGTAGGTAAAGTCCGGGGCCATCGCTAATGCTTCAGCTTCAGTAGCACCAGCAGCCATTAGTCCATTGCGAATAAAGCCATGTTTAAAGGTATACTCTCCTTCAACATTGTCAATAAAGCCACCTTCCCTCTTAGAATAACCTACCACTCTAATCGCGGCAGTTTCTGACAGTGGAATATTGATGAAGCCTTCTATAGTTTCACCCACATCACCACTTTTAGGAACACTAACATCAAGATCAATACCTGCTGAAAAGGCAGTTGGATCAGGTTTATTAGTAATGATTCGCATAGCACCAGACTGCGCATTGGCACCAAATAAGGTTCCCTGAGGACCAGCCAGTACTTCAATCCGCGAGACATCATAAATATGGGGATTAAGGTAGGCACCTGTCGCGGTTACCGGCTGATCATCCAAATAGACTGCCACACTTGGATTCGCTCCCAGTGAACTTTCACCACCAGAAGAAATACCTCGGATGTACACATTGCCATTTCCTGGTCCCAAGGTTATGTAGCTCACATTGGGCAGCATAGTCACATAATCTTCAAGGTCTGTAATATTTAAGTTGCCCAAGGTTTCTTGTCCTAAGACGGAGATAGCCATTGGAATGTCTTGAACGCTCTCAGATCGCTTAGTCGCTGTTACAATGACTTCTTCAACCTGCTGGGCTATTGCCGTAGAGGATACCCCCACCGATAGCGCAGTGATCATAACGGCAAGCGGTTTAAGCGTATGCCGTCTCTTGGACAAATTAGATAAAGATGATGCTTCCCCTGTGTGAATCATAGTGTTTTCCTCTTATTTTTTCACTAGTCACCTGACCTTAGCACAACCATTGCCAGCTGAATACACACCAAAACATATATTTTAAAACTAATATTCTTAATTAAATATATATCGTAGTTTTTAACTATGAAGCTACTAATCGTTGCAGCAATTAAAAACTTTTGGAAGAAACCACAAGGACATCTACTTAAACGGAACAAAGAAGCAATTTCTCAATCGGTAGTATGAGCCTTCAATACATCCTCTAGAGCACTCAAATAGGGTCGATAGTTCTGCCACTGGGTCAAACCACCCTGAAAAATAGGCTGACGAACCTGCTCTGAACTAGCTGATCTAACCGGCCTTTTATTTTCATGGAAATTCACACAAGACGCCTCAAAGGGCAGACCACAGTGATCTAGTAATCTTGCGACTTGAGACTCAAGATCGGTAACTACATCTTCGTAGTGAACCGTCAGACTGTAGCCTGGAAGACGCTTTGCCCAATGATCCATTAGTCGGTGATAATCAGTGTAATAACGACCAATATCTTCCAAACTGTAAGTGAAGGCCTGACCCTCAGCAAATAGCTGCTTGAAATTAGCAAAACAGGCTGCCATAGGCGCTCGCCGAGCATCAATAATAGTTGCATTTGGCAAAATAGTGCGGATCAAAGGAATATGTATAAAATTGTTGGGCAACTTATCAACAAAACGTTTTGATCCGTCTCTGTACACAGAACAAGCATCTAAATACTGTTGTCCCAAATCCGTACGCTGATCAACACTAAGATCGACAAGTAATTTGGGGTAGTTTCGTGCCTCTCCGCGCTTTCGGTTACCTTCTAACTGAGCCGCAATACGGCTAATAAAATGAAGTTCAGCGGTACCCTCCACCTGAGAATGGCTAGCTAATATTTGCTCTAACAACGTTGACCCTGAGCGCGGTAAACCAACAACAAAAATAGGGCTCTTATCTGCATGTCCACCACGATCTAGCTGTGATATAAATTCGCTATCACAGACATCCATAATATTCTCGACTCTCGCTGTATTATCAGCCGCATCATAGCCACTGAAGTGGCATTTTATTCTGTTACCTAAATCATAAGCAGCAAAGGATCCTGAGTAGTCTTTTGCATCTTCAAGCGCCTTACCTACAGCGAAAGCAAGATGATATTTATCACTGCTGTCAGCTTCAATACTATTTAACTGGTCTCTCATGCTGGCGACTTCGGCATCACTGAACTGCACGGTTTTTAAATTAGCAAGACTCCAATAGGCATCACCATGCTTAGGATCAGCTGAGATGGCTCGTCGATAAACCTCCGCAGCCTGACTGCCCTTGCCTGAGTAACGTAATGAATGTCCATAACTGGTTAATATACTCACATCATTTGGAATGCGAGCAATGACGTCTTCGTATATATCATGAGCCTGATCAAAGCGCCCTGCACTAGAGGCAATGGCCGCATGCAACGTTTTATAACCTATGTTATTGGTATCCAAACCAATCAGATAATCCACTTCAGCCATTGCCGCATCAAATTTATCCTGCTTGGATAGTGCTAGTGCATATTTGTGCCGAGCCATATGGTAGTCCGGTGCCAACGCCAAACAACGCTTATATAACGTTACTGCCTCCTGCATCAAACCTAGCTTGTAACCTATATCTGCTAACAGTCGAATAGCATTAACATCAGTGGGATGAATGCGTAAGTATTCACGACAAATGCCCTCAGCAACACCAATTCGGCCAGAAGCAAATAACTCCGTAGCCTGCTTCAATGCCGGATCAACACCTCGGGCTAGGTGTGCTTTTGCATGGGCTCTAGCAGCGGAATGTTCATCGCCCTGAGTCAAATAAATGTCTGCTAGCACTTTCCATGCGACTAAAAACTCAGGATCAAGAACCACTGCTTGGTTCAGCGCATCTAAAGCGTCTCCCAGCTGCCCTGCGGAGTGCAACGCAAGTCCAAGCTCATAAGCGCCTTGAGGAACGCCCGGCTCCATGGCTGTAAATTTCGATAGATAATAAATCGACTCATCAACTGACCCGCTTAATCTGTGTGCAACACCCACTAAAAATACTGCGGGAGGATGCGTTTTATCCAGCTGAACTGCCTGTAGAGCAAAATCCAATGCTTCTGGGACTTTTTTCATCTGTAAATGAACTCTAGCGGACTCTACAAGCTGCACAATATTAGGGTTAGTATTCATATTTTTTAGTATCCCAATGTACAATGCATGGTTTATCAGTCTTTTAGCATGGACCCACACTAAGGCATAAATCATGCCTACTCAGCCCCTATAAACACTATCGAATTAGTTACGTAGGCGTTGCAGTCTCTCGTTGACGCCGCTGCCAATACTTATCAATAAAAACATCCACCGACGAGCCTGGTTGTATGGTTTGCCCTCGGATGATATCAGCTCCACGTTCGGCGACCATCATGGTTGGCGCATTTAAATTACCATTAGGAATTGACGGAAAAACAGACGAGTCAACGACCCTAATATTATGTAAACCGTGCACCCTTAGCTCTGCGTCAACCACGGCCATTTTGTCAATGCCGATTTTACACGTGCAAGATGGATGATAAGCACTATCGACGGATTGCCGAATAAATGCATCGATTTGCTCGTCAGTTTTCGTATCATCATTAGGCTGAATAACCTCACCGCGAAAATCATCCATTGCGGGTTGGCTCATAATTTCTCGTGTTAAGTGGACACAGTTACGAAAGCCCTCACGATCTTCAGGTGTAGCCAGATAATTAAACAGTATTTCAGGATGCTGCCTAACGTCACCAGATCTGATACGAACATGGCCGCGGCTAGTCGGTTTATTATGGCCGGCATGAACCTGAAATCCATGGCCTGTGAAAGCGACTTTGCCATCATAACTTATTGCACCAGGTAAAAAGTGATACTGAATATCAGGCCATTTAACGCCTGCTTTAGATCGAATAAAAGCACAGGCTTCAAAGTGATTTGTTCGCCCCAACCCGGTTTTGAGAAACAACCATTGAGCACCAATCAGTGCCTTTTTAAATAAACCCAGCTCACTATTGAGCGTAATGGGCTGTTTACATCGATACTGAAAATTAAACTCCAGGTGATCTTGAAGATTTTCCCCAACTCCGGGCAAATGATGTACTACGTCAATTCCTGCCTGCTCTAAAACCTTCTTTGGTCCCACACCAGAAACCTGTAAAAGTTGCGGAGAACCTATGGATCCTGCGCTAATGATCACTTCACTATGAGCATCAAACTGACGTAATCGCCCATTGATACTACATTCGATTCCCGTCGCTGTTTTGCCTTCAAAAATAATTCGTGTGACCAGTGCTTTTTTTAAAATCGTCAGATTAGAGCGTTTTTTTGCCTCGATTAAATAGGCATGGCTGGTTGATGCGCGAATACCATTATCAACATTCATAAATTTCTGACCAAAACCTTCCTGTCGATACCCATTGTAGTTTTCAGTTTCGATGTATCCGGCCTCTACTCCAGCATCGATAAACGCGCGATACAAAGGATTGCGCATATTGTTACCACTGCTTATCGTAACCGGCCCCTGATCGCCGGTGTACTCGCCGCTGACACACTGATGATTCTCTAACCTATTAAAATAGGGCAAACAGTTCTGATAGTTCCATCCTGCCGCACCTAGAGATTCCCATTCATCAAAATCTAAGGCATGACCTCTGACATATACCATGCCATTTATAGATGAAGATCCCCCCAACACCTTACCACGTGGACAATTCATTCTACGATTATCTAAATAAGGCTCAGGTACCGACTCAAAACCCCAATTGTATTTTGCTGTATTCATGGGTATGCCTAATGCCGAAGGCATTCGCACAAAAACACTGCGATCAGAACCGCCATATTCAACTAACAGTACGCTGCAGTTACTATCTTCACTTAGGCGCGCCGCCACTATAGCTCCAGCAGACCCGGCGCCAACAACAATATAATCATAGGTTTTTTGTTTCATCATTAGTGTCACATTCTCACTTAATAAAGCAATTTTAAGGCCAGCTAGCGATTAAGTAGCGTCTTACTTATCTCTGTCCATTGATCTTATACACGAATACTATTAATGCATTTTGTCTTAAAATTTATTCGCAACAAAGAAGATTTTCAGTACCATCTTGTGTACTCTTTAGATAAAAGTAAATACATGAGTTGACCAAAAAAAGCGTTGATCTAATAATCATCAGGTATAGGGTATTGGCGCATAAATAACCCAATCAAGTCAACATAACTCTGGGGCGCTAGAACCGATGAAATCACATTATTTTTTAACCCTTCTCCTACTTTTGGTGTTTAACAACGCTCAGGGATCAGAGGGGCCGCTGCCTTTGGCAGTATCTTTTGACTCTCTAGGGCCAACTGTTCATCAACTTAAAAGCAAAGATGGCCGCCTGATTCACTATATCGATGATGGTGAAGAAAATGCTATTCCAGTTGTTTTTACAGGAGGTTTGGGGACTTCTGTTCGCGCTATAAGACTGTTGGATTTTTTACGTACTATGCGTCGGTCATTAAACTTACGTTTCATAACAGTTGAACGCAACGGCTACGGCCAAACCGCATTTAACCCTATGCTGGGCATGGCTGATTACGTCGAAGATGTAGAACAGGTTTTGGCGCATCTAAATATTAGTAACTTTTCACTCTTTGGTATTTCCGGTGGTGGACCTTACACAGCAAAGATTGCCGAAAAAAATTATCGGCAACTGTTGTCAATCCATATGGCGGCGACATCACCCCTAATAGACCGGACTGCTTGGTGTGCGCAAAATAAACGTCAAAATCCCTATCGTGATCTTCTTGCTTATCCAATGCAATTTTTCGGATTTCCCTCATCCAGCAGTGTCCATCAGCTTATAGGTTTTCAAGATACAGCTTTTGACGAGGCGGCACGCGCTCACAATATTCGTGGCCAATCTGCTGATCCAGCACCTTTAGACCATGAAATAGCGCTCTACTGTAAAGAGGATCCCATTAATGCAGCCAACATTAACACCAAAGTATTTGTTTATCGAGGACTCGCTGATAGCTTGCTAAGCACCGAAAGTACCGATATTTGGTCTACAGCATACCCCAATGCAGAAGTAATCCTAAGGCATTACCCTGGAGAAGGGCATGACGTGCAGTACCGGCACCTTGACCAAATTTTACTAGACATCGCTCACCTTAATACTGATATTTTAGTCTGCCAAGATGGTTCTCAGAAGTTTATAACACCGTCAAAAATGAACGCCGAATTAAGCGAAAATGAACACCTAGGTTTATGTGTGTGGCAATAGTATATTGACCTCACAAGATCAAAATTTTTAGCGGAGACACCATGAATACCCAGCCAATAGCAAGTCACTTTATTAACGGCGCCTACATCGAAGATATTCAAGGCCAACCCATTGATGTCATCTATCCCGCCACAGGTGACGTTATTGCCCGTGTTTACTCAGCGACACCCGATATTATTCAGCGTGCTATTGAAAGTGCTATTCAAGCACAAATCGCTTGGAGCAGCATGTCAGGTACGGAGCGTGGTCGAATTTTACTGCGCGCAGCGAGCATTATTCGTCAACGAAATGATGAACTCTCGGTATTAGAGACTTACGATACTGGTAAGCCATTATCTGAGACTCTCTATGCTGATGCTACTAGTGCTGCCGATTGTTTGGAGTACTTTGGAGGCTTAGCTGGCACAATTACCGGAGAACACATCCCTTTGGCCGATGGTAATTGGGCTTATACCCGCCGCGAACCTCTAGGGCTTTGCGTAGGTATTGGTGCATGGAATTATCCTACTCAGATATCATGCTGGAAAGCTGCTCCAGCATTAGCCTGTGGCAATGCTATGATATTTAAACCATCGGAAACAACACCACTTTGCGCACTTAAGATTGCCGAAATTTTTATTGAAGCCGGTTTGCCCGCAGGGCTGTATAATGTTGTCCAGGGCTTAGGTGATGTTGGCGCCGCACTTGTTAATGATCCTCGCGTTAATAAGGTTTCTCTCACCGGATCAGTGCCCACCGGACGTAAGGTATATGCCGCTGCCGCTTCACAGATGAAGCAGGTGACAATGGAGCTAGGAGGCAAATCACCCTTAATCATCTTTGATGATGCCAATCTTGAAAACGCCGTTAGTGGCGCCATTTTGGCTAATTTCTATTCAACGGGACAAATTTGCTCCAACGGCACCCGAGTGTTTGTCCAACAAGGGATCCTAAAGGCATTTTTAGCGCGACTGGTGGACCGTCTAGATCAAGCCATAGTGGGAGATCCGCAAAACTTAAAGACTACTTTTGGCCCAATGGTTAGTAAGCGCCAACTCGACATCGTACTCAACTATATTGAAAAAGGAAAGGCGGAAGGCGCGAGACTGGTAACTGGAGGTAAGGCTATTTCTGGGCCAGGGTACTATCTGCAGCCAACGATATTTTGTGATGTTACTGATGAGATGACTATTGCCAAAGAAGAAGTATTTGGCCCTCTTATGTCTGTGCTTACTTTTGACAATGAAACTGAAGTTATTACACGAGCAAATGCCACAGAGTTTGGCTTAGCCGCTGGTGTATTTACAGCAGATATCAGCCGCGCTCATCGGATGGTAAACGCTATCAAAGCCGGTACATGTTTTATCAATTCCTACAATGATGCACCTGTAGAAGCTCCTTTTGGCGGCTTTAATATGTCTGGTGTTGGCCGTGAAAACTCAAAGGCTGCAGTGGCACACTATACACAAATAAAGTCTGTATTTGTTCGTATGGGCGATGTAGACGCTCCCTTTTAAGTTCGTCTGCCTAGCGTATTAACAAAGAAAATAAAATAATTAGTCTTTTTTAAAATAAATTGAACTAATTCAAAATAAGCTGTCCAATTAAAGGCAAATGATGATTGCATATACTCTCCCCTGAGTAGTTAGTGAAAGTGTTAGACCCCAAGAAGCAGAAAAACCTCAGCCTTAACGGCTGGGGTTTTTTTGTTTTGATTATTCAAAAATAAAACAGAATTCTGTCTGATTTCATCTTACTTTGAGCAGTCACAGATATTGCCTCTTAAATGCAAGTAGTGTTACTGTCAACGCAATAAACTAATACTATTTGATGTTGCTACACACCTTAGGAGCTGACCATGAACATTTTTACTGTCAACTATGTGTGCCTTGTTGCCTTAACAACTAGCCTTAGTTTCTCTGCGGTAGCCCATGAACAAGCGGAGACCCCCACACTGCTGAGCGATCGGCTAATCGCGTTTCCCGACACTGCTAACTATCAAACCTTGACGGTGGATCTACACACCCACAGCGTCTTTTCTGATGGTCATGTTTGGCCCAATATCAGAGTTTCGGAAGCGCAACAAGATGGACTAGATGCGGTAGCTATTACAGAACATTTAGAATATCAACCACACCTTACTGACATTCCACATAAAGATCGAAATCGTGCCTATCAGATTGCAGCTGAAGCTGCTGAGGGATCTAATGTCATTGTCCTGCGTGGTAGCGAAATCACCAGAGAAGAACCCGTCGGGCATATTAATGCAATATTTATTAATGATGCCAATAGATTACTATATGTAGAAGGCGCTGCAAAAACGTCTGATGATCCACGCATCTTTGGACATGCAGCTATTCAATGGCCGGCGCAAAATGCGGTCGAAGCGGCTCACAAGCAAGGGGCC
This sequence comes from Porticoccaceae bacterium, assembly GCA_003491845.1. Lineage (GTDB taxonomy): Bacteria > Pseudomonadota > Gammaproteobacteria > Pseudomonadales > Porticoccaceae > HTCC2207. The sequence goes on from DNBN01000135.1 coordinate 16,444, forward strand.
TTTATGTTTTGGAATCACCCCAACTGGTCGAATCGCAAGACCTCAGGGATAACCAAAATGCCCTCATTTCACCAAAAAAATGCAAAAAATGGTTTGCTGCATGGTATCGAAGTTGCTAACAGTAAATGGTATGCCGAAGCCGCATTTCAAACGGCGCTGGACTACAACCTCACACTAATTGGTACGTCTGATGTACATGATCTGATCGACTGGGACTACACACCACACCAAGGTGGCCATCGTCCGGTTACATTGATTTTTGCAAAAGAAAAATCTGCAGATAGTATCAAAGAAGCACTTTTTGCCCGGCGTACAGTGGTGTGGTTCAAGAATCTACTGATCGGACGTGAGATTGATCTTTCTCCTTTGCTCAAAGCAAGCCTTGAAATAACTGATATGCGCTACCAACCCGGGACGGTTATCGTAGAGATAGACATAAAAAACCGGTCTGACGCAAATTTTGAAGCCCGTTACGATGGACCTCACAGTTTAGGATTAACCAGTGATCGGTTTGTGATCGAAGCGCACAAAACAACCACCATTGAAATCAAACCAGGGGCAAGAATTGACAACATACAGCTGCCCTTAATCTTAGAAAATACACTGGTAGATCCGAACACACATGGGAAAATCACACTGAGTGCAAACCTATAGAGGTGGGAGCTTACAATGGAGTCTTGTGTAGTAAAAGACTTACTAGTGATGGCATTGACTGAAAGTGAAGTGTTGGCAAACCAACACTATTTGAAGCACCATAATCTGCCATAAAACCGCTGGTACAAGCCTAAAATAGTATGTAAAAATCAACGTATCACCATAACTAAGACAACAGAGATAAACCGACGAATGAATAAGCTAATGTTATGTATCTTTTTAGTACCACTGCCAGCACTGGCTGAGATAACGACCTTGGATATGCCAATAAATCACTGTATTTCTGACGACCAATCGATAGGCGATTCAGCTTTTTGGGCTAGCTCTGCGGTGCAAAAATTCGCCGATAAAGAGTATGCAAGCGCCATCGCTACAGTAGATGCCTGTTTTAGCCAATGGGGCCTAGAAGCTGCTCATGCACAAAAAAAAATGAACACTAAACGCAAAGACTGCCCCCCTATGGGTGCCGTGAATGGAAGAACTAAGCAAAAAATAGAAAAAAACTATCTTATCAATGATGTGTCGATGGCTCTCTGGGCAAAAGCACGCTCTCTGCACGAATTGAAGGGACTTGAGGCGGCAACTCAAAGCTATAGCCAATGTGTGTATATGGCCTGCGGTCGGGCCTGGGACCCCAATGGTTGGTACTGGAGTCCCGCCTCGGATTGTGCTGACAAGGTACGTCATCTCGTTGAATGATTTTCACGCTACCAGGCAATAAATAACTACTGACTATAGTAAATGTTCTTTATTGAAATCTGTTTATTTTCAGCACGCTCCCGACTCAAAAATGACAATATGCCAGTGACGTTCTGCATATTTGTACCCTTATTAAGATCATCTATAGACAGCTTGTAAGTACGCCATTGCTCAGAGACGGGATATGCAGTTCCCTTACCGAATGCCACGAAACTATTGACCTGGTTACCCTGCAGAAAACGTCCCGTTTGAAACCCTAAACTAAAAATAATATCAGCATCACCTTTGATGTCAAAGTGCAGCGCACCAGAGCTGAACTCGCTTAAATCTTCTCCCACCGCACCCTGAAACTCGAGACTAGCGCCCCACCACTCACTGGTGCGAGTAGCAATGGCAATAACACCTTCCGGTGACATCTCAATACTTGCGGTTCCCTCCCAAGGAACTAATTTAATCCCCGCACTGGGGTAGGTCATCTGATTATCTGATGCCGGCACAAAGGTATCATGAGACACCAAATAGTGACTTGCGATTACTGTATCACCTGCTGACAATGTGCTGTTGACAGTACTGATTTTTCGTACCGGCATAGTACTTTTAAATGGCGGTTTGAGTACTTCAGCAAGCAGTGCATTCTCATCACCTGAATAACTTTTAATCAGGGGCTGGCCACTGCGCGTTAAACCATCAAATTGGCCGCTATCAACAAAACTCCACAAAGCATACTTTACTTCATTGTTAAGTGTAATTAACCCAAAGTGATTCTCAGAGCCCTGGCCATCAGCAGAATCCTTCCATTGCTCATCAAACGCCTCAAAATAGAATAGCGAGATACCTTCAGTGTCGGTCCACTCACGCATATACTGATAAAACATTTTCTCTTTGTATTCATCAGCTGCCTTAGAGCCACCAGCACCATAGGCAGCACTATCTGATGATGCCCAACCGGTCTCTCCAATATGCATCGGTTTATCAATATTCAAAGAAGCCAAATAATTCACCACCCCCTGATATTGTGACGCGCCGTACTCTACTGCACGTTTCATAGTGGCATCAATCATCTGAGTTTTGGGCAATTGCTCTTCATCGGGAAGAACACCCCAAAAATCTTGATTATAAAATGAATCATGAAAAGGATAGGTATGAACTGACAGAAAATCCACTGCATTAATCAATGATACAAGATCATCAGTATGATAAACAGTAGATCCGCCACCCCAAGATTCATAGTTATCCGAGCTTGTAATCCAAATATCACTATTGAGTTGTCCAGATGCTTTTAATGACTGCAAATGGTTAACCCACTTAAGAATTGTTTTTGGGTAGACAAAGTAATTAACTGCCCACTGCACCATGGCCTCATTACCAACGGCAATGGCTTTAACAATGTCAGGGTATTCATTAGCCATAGCCACAGCGGTGTCAATTTCTTTAGTGTTGTTATCGACATTGCCCTGAGAATGGTCAGTCCCTGGGCGCCACGAACCCTGAGCCTCAATCCAAGCTCCTAACATTAGATACATTTCAAAATCTGGATCAGTTGCCTTTAATTCTTTGATGGCATTTAGCAGTAATGCCGCCTGAGGAAACTGTGATGTATTGTACGTACGCAGAATTTTGACACCCATGGCCGCAAGGATTTTCAAGTCTTCGGTAATTTGCTCATGAGTAGGGGCTATGTCTCTAGTTTTTTCTAGATAGCCCCCATAAGAAAACGCCTGATAGTCGGGATTACCAAAAATATCGGCTGCTTTGGGACCATAATCATCACTAGAAGATGATGGCTTATTGCCACAAGCTGCTAATAAAATTAACATCACAAAAAGAATACTAATCTTGTTAAATATTGACAAACCGCAACTCCGTTTAAAAAGTGTTTTAATAATTTGATTTACATTAACTTACCAAATAATAAAGTATGCGCCATAGTCCTTTTAACTATTCGCGATGAATAATACGTTTTTAACGACAAACAGCGTCAGTTTTTATAAAAACTGACGTAAACTGCTCGCTAAAAAATGCTCTAGGACAATATCCATGACGCCTAAAAAAGTCACGTTAATCAAGTGCTCTAATAATTTCCAGCTTTTTGTGGACAGTAGCCCATTTTACATAAAGGGTGCAGGACTAGAATTAGGTAGCATAGCGCGTCTTGCAGAATTTGGCGGTAACGCATTTCGCACCTGGCGAGTAAATAATGGAGACAAAACTGGCTTACAAATTCTTGATGAGGCTCAAGCGTGTGGCTTAATGGTATGCATGGGTCTGGAGGTGGCTCGTGAGCGCCACGGCTTTGACTACAACAATGCCTCACTGGTAGAACAACAGTTACAAGAAATTAAACGTGATGTTGACGCTTTAAAAGATCATCCTGCCCTTTTAATGTGGGGTATTGGCAACGAACTGAATCTGCGCCATAAGAATTCAAAAGTATGGGATGCGGTGAATGCTATCGCTAAAATGATTCATCAAATTGATCCAAATCATCCGACAACCACCATGCTTGCTGGAGCAGATCCAGAGGTTATTAAACAGGTTGTGATGCGAGCTTCGGCAGTAGATCTGCTGTCATTTCAACTCTATGGCGATATTGATAAACTGCCTAAGTATCTTGCTCAGAGTAACTATCAAGGTGCATATACAGTCTCAGAATGGGGTGCCACAGGTCATTGGGAAGCCCCAAAAACAAAATGGGGCCGTCCTATTGAAGCCAACAGTACCGAAAAAGCAAACGATTATCGAAGACGCTATGTTGATTACATTGTCGCAGACACACAACAATGTATCGGCTCATTTGTGTTTCTCTGGGGACAAAAACAAGAGCGAACACCTACATGGTATGGCGTATTTCTTGATAATGGCCGCTACACTCAAGCCGCCCAAGTTATGAGCCAGTTATGGACTGGAATAAAAGCTAAACAGCCCGTTCCAGAAATCAAAACACTACGTCTACAGGATATTGAAGGTACTCATCGCTCTGTACTGAAGTCCGGCCATAGCTACACCGCTACTCTTGCTATGAATTTAAACGACAAACATTTGGTCAGTTATCGATGGGTTCTGATGCATGAAGTTGACATAACTAAACAAAGCGAGGGTGGTGATTTTGAGCCTATACCTAAGGTTATTTGGCAGCAGGAGCACACGAATACCTCAGATGTTATTGAGTTTAAGGCCCCGCAGTGTGGGGAATATCGACTGTTTGTATATGCAGACGACTCCTTTGGCGGATCAGCTACCGCAAATATGCCCGTTTTAGTCGATTCAATAGAGACTACCTGAAAATCTCAACCTATACTCCGAAGAATAGGGGATATTCAGAAGTCTTTTCAGTAGAGACTCATCAACAATAAAAAATGTGTGCAAAATTATGGGTCAAATTAATCAGCCTCCGGTGCGTGCAAACACCATTCCGTTAAATCAAAAAATTGCCTTCGGCTTGGGGATGCTTGCCAATCAAATGTTTCCAGCTGCCCTAGGTATTTTTATGGTGCTTTTGGTACAGAGTCTCGGCATGAGTCCACTACTCTGGTCACTGATATTTTTTATCCCCAAACTAATCGATGCCATTACCGATCCTGTGATGGGTTATATTTCAGATCATACCGTTTCACGCTGGGGTAAACGCCGACCCTATGTCTTTATTGGCGCTCTTATTTCAGGGTTTTCCTTCATGATGATGTGGCAGTTGTCGGCTGAAAACTCTGAAATGTACAATTTTTACTATTTTCTAGCCTGGTGCTGTGTATTTTGGATAGGAATGACCATCTTTGGTGTTCCCTACGTTGCCATGGGCTATGAAATGAGTTCGGACTTTCACGAACGCACTCGACTTATGGCTGTTGCACAATGGATAGGCCAGTGGGCATGGGTCATTGCGCCCTGGTTCTGGATAGTACTTTATGACCCAGAATGGTTTGATTCTGCGACCGAAGGTGCAAGAACACTATCCTTATGGGTCGGTGGGATATGTATGGGATTAGCCTTAGTACCCGCCTTCTTTTGTACCTTTAACAATACTGAAGATGATAACAATACTGCTGCTGAGAGCCGCGATTTTCGTGCAACGATGAAAGATTTTGGCAACGGCATTCTAATTACCTTAAGAAACAAACCCTTTCAAAAAATCTGTATAGCAACCTTTCTCATTTTCAACGCCTTTCAAACAGTGGCAGCATTCTCTTGGTTCATTGTTGTCTATTACATGAACGGTGGAGACACCACAGCAGCGGGAGTTTGGCCAACACTATTTGGCTCTATTGGCGCTCTTTGCACGTGCTTTTTAGTGATTCCAATTGTTACTCATTGTGCACAAAAGTACGGCAAAAAAGTTACTTTCCTCTATACTCAGACGGTATCTTTGGTGGGCTACAGCTTGTTTTGGTGGGGCTTCTCTCCTGAAAATCCGTGGATGATGTTTATCCCACTCCCTCTATTTGCCTTTGGCATCGGTGGATTGTTCACCATCATGATGTCTATGACCGCCGATATTTGTGATATGGACGAACTGGAAACAGGGCAACGCCGAGAAGGTACCTTTGGCGCCATTTATTGGTGGATGGTTAAGTTTGGTGCAGCTGTGGCTGGTGGTGCTAGCGGCCTTATTTTAAGCCTTATAGGCTTCGATCAATCAGTTGCTGTACAAAGCGATGAAACCCTGCAACTCTTGCGCTTAACCTATATTATTGTGCCCAGCATTGGCACGCTTGTGGCGATTCTAGTAATGCGTAACTATGACCTAGATGAACAACGTGCTAATGAGATTCGCGTGCAACTTGATGCCAGGCGTGAGGCACAGACCGCAGTTTAGTCTTAAAATTGATACCTAATAAAATAACATCAAATAAAAACGCCGACATTAGTCGGCGTTTTTATTTGATAGACAACGTAACTATTGGTATTTGATCAACAGCCAATCAACGTTTTTTCTGCTAGTTTAACCCGGGTTTGAGTGACACCTGAATACGAGCAATAGTGCCTTTCTTATCGAAGATGTCCATAGATAAGTCCGTATTGATCATATTACTGTGGATGTCTAAGGTTGTGTCATCTGCAAAAATCAACTCAATAGCTGTTTGTGGCGCCAAGCTGTAGATAATGGGTACCTGACAATAGGTAAAGCCTAGCTGACCAGCAGATAAAGGCAGGATTTTATGATCACCACTGACATCAAAGTAATTCAACTGATTCTCAGCAGTGAGAAACTCAGATTTCCTTAAAATAAATGGGTCAAAACAGATCTTTCCAGACTGAACCGACACACCCAATTCCATTAAACGTGTAATAACCTCTTCCTTCACCTGCCCTGTCATACCTGGTTGTCTGGCGCCGCCAAATCCCGGAGTATGAGAATAAGGGTCAGTGGGAAATGCGCCATAATTTTCTGGTGTTTTGTTAAAGCCAATACCAGCGCGAATATCAAAATAACTATCTGCTAACTTTCCTATAATGATGGGGTCTGCTTTTGATGCGACAGCTTCTCGGAAATTCTCTAAGACTGCCAACAATAATTTAGACACCATGTGCCAGTAAATTGATCCCAGTCCTTCATAGGCGTACATACCACCAGAACGCCCAGTGAACTGACGATGGTTGAATACGTCCTCGAAAATATCTTCCGTCATTCCCCTATCTTGCTCAACAAAGTCTTCATAGCCATTCTGAGCCAACACCTTAAGACGTTGTTTTACATCATCAACACTATTAAACGACCCATTAAAATAACAACCACCATCAGAATCTGTCTCAATAAGGGATTGATCATTTTCTTCGATCAACTTATTGAAAAGTTTAGAGCCCATCAAGAGAGGCCTTGGGATAATATTTTTATCCATAAATCGAGTCAATTCGCGATCCGGGTACAACAGATATGAGTTCTGTCTTTCAGTGAAAATTGCCGAGCGTTTTAACGCAGTGAGCACGTCAATCGCTTGCTCTGGATTTAAATAGCCAGAACTCAATACAGCTACTTGGCCTTCTAACATTTCATAGAGGTGCGTGATTTTCACACTAGCGTCAGTGGCTGTCATTAAATTATAGGCGTGATACAAACCATCTGTTCGCCGATTTGCAGCAATCGTATGATCTATATATTCAATAGAAAGTTTGCAAAAAGCTACTATACGAGCTGTTTTCACCTGCCGACGCTCGCCACTAAAAGATTGATCATAGAGGCCTACACGATAATCACTTGCAGCAGTGCCTAAACGATCTAGGATGACTTTACGATCAGTATCACTAAAACTGCTGTTAAGGCGATGATGGTGATCAACAAACGTTGTCTCAATAGAATCAAGAAGATTCACGAGTTCTGCAGAAACTGGAACTTGGTCAAACTCAACATTTGAAAATAAATCTAATAGGCATACCTGAAATCGTCGGGTGTAATACAACGTCACCATGGATACGCCAAATCCAACTAATGCATTGTTAGCATCATTCCACTCCGGACGCTGAGTATTCATCCAAATGCCAGCTTCAGGGATAAAATTTGATAGTTTCGCCAGCACTGTCGTTAGTAATTTCTCAGTCAGGTTAACCCTGTAAATATCACCATTAGCATCCCAGATTAGTCGACCATCGGCACCAATCTGATCAACACGTTGTTGAATAATTAGCTCAGCGGCTTCATCAAAATCAATCGTATTGTGGGGATCTTGCAATAACTCCCCATAAGGTTTTATACGATAGGGGACATTTGCATAGCAAAACAAATCTGCGCTTAAAAAGGTTCTCAAAGTCCCAGGATGATAACTATTAGACAGCTCTAAGAATTTAAGTAAATAAACAATTTGATGGTCACCCCAGTAACCAATATTAGCCCAGGGATCACTAGGATCAGGTTTTTCCCAATCAATACCCGCCTTGGTGATTCGATAGGGATTATATCCATCTACGGTTGATGCATTGACAAACTTGCAGATCATGCTTTCAACATAGTTTGGAATAGAGAGACTTAGCCCCTCCCAATTTTGAAAAATATCT
>DNBN01000101.1:0-1865 GCA_003491845.1 Porticoccaceae bacterium
CCAATGGCAAGCCCAATGAGAGAAAGGCCAGCAAAGAGCGGCCAAATGGCGACAACGGTACGAACGGGCATGACAAAAATGGCTCCAATAATTTGTCGCCAATGTACTCTTAAAAATAATTATTTCAAAGCACTATTTATACTTTCTTTTTGAAAAATGGGGTTATTTTTCAGATTAACTCAAGCCAGTTTTAAAGCGAAAATATACTGCTTGGTAAGTGGCGATTATGAGCGAAATTCCTGTATCAGTAATTACCCTAAAATCGCATATCTGCAAGAGTAGCTGACTGATTAACCACAACCTTTTTCTTTGTGTATTCAGTCATTCCTTGTTCCGTATCATAGTAATCGGTATCCTGTTTCTTTTAGTTTTTAACATGGAATTACTATGGCTGCGTTGGCTTGGTTGTCGATAGAACAGCAGATTCGAGCGTGGCTTGAGCAGTTTGTCGTGGGGCTCAATTTATGCCCATTTGCAGCCCCCGTGGTGTCTTCCGAAGGCCTGAGGATAAAAATCTGCGATGCCACTGATATTGACACGATTATGCAATCTTTTCTGTCTGAGTTGGATCTTATTCAGAGTACCTTAGAGTCAGATATCGCGACTACTTTGTTGGTCATTCCCAATGCATTGAAGGACTTTGAAGAATATCTCGATGTAATTGATCTTGCTGAAGAACTTCTAAGCGAAGTTGGTTTAGAGGGTGTTATTCAGTTAGCCAGTTTTCATCCAAGCTACCAATTTGCTGACGAGCCTGCGGAGTCGGCTAGCCATTTTAGTAATCGCTCACCCTATCCATTGATTCATTTTCTACGAGAAGAAATGGTGGCATCAGCACTACAAAATTATGCTAATCCTGAGAAAATCCCTACTCGTAATATTAAAACGCTCCAAACGATTGGTCGAGACACTATTGAGAGACGTTGGCAGCTGATTTTAGGTAATAAAACCACATGAACAACTATGATGTGATTGTTATTGGTGGTGGAGCGGCGGGATTGTTTTGTGCCCTTACTGCCGGCCAGCGAGGGCGTTCGGTTCTGGTGCTTGATAGCAGCAACAAAGTAGGTAAAAAAATTCTCATGTCAGGCGGCGGCGGCTGTAATTTTACTAATTTGGACATTACCCCTGAAAATTACCTGTCCAATAATCCGCATTTTTGTATTTCTGCGCTAAATCGCTACAACCAATGGCAATTTATTGATCTGGTTGAACATCATCAGATTCCATACCATGAGAAAAGCCACGGTGAACTATTTTGTGATAAGTCCTCCAAAGACATTCTTAAAATGTTGCTAGACGAGTGTGCAGCAGCACAGGTGGTCATTCGAACTAAAGCGATTGTTAGTCAAATCGAACCTATTGAAGAGGGCGGCTTTAACCTCTCTGTCGCCGGGCAAAAGATTTGTTGTCAGTCATTAGTTGTGGCATCAGGCGGTTTGTCGATTCCAACCCTCGGAGCTTCTGGGTTTGGCTATGACATTGCAGAGCAGTTTGGTTTAAATGTACTGCAACGAAGTGCAGGTTTGGTGCCTTTTACCTTTAGTGATTGGGTTAAAGACATTAGCGAGACCAACTCAGGTCTGTCCTTAGATGTAGAAATGTCAGTCAATGGTATGAGCTTTAGAGAGAATCTACTTTTTACTCATAGGGGTATCAGTGGTCCGGCAGCACTGCAGCTCTCTAGTTATTGGAAGCCTGGCCAATTTATTAGTATTAACCTTTTACCGGATCATGATGCTCAGATACTCTTACTCGGATACAAACAGTCCCACCCCAAAAGTTTATTACGCAATTTAATCGGCCCCTTGCTATCAAAGGGGTTTACACAGTCTTTACAAACTCGCTACTGGCCCCAATATGCT